>CAJFOC010000053.1 GCA_904395815.1 uncultured Holdemania sp. | reverse complement strand
GTCAAGGACAGCTACAAGCACACATTCCATAAGAAAAAGAGGTTGTGTAACCCTGATTAGAAATCAGAGGTTTTTACACAGCCCCCTTTTGTTTGCCTTAGACCAGTTCGATAACAGCCATCGGGGCGTTATCGCCGCGCCGGCGTCCGGTCTTAATTACACGGGTATAGCCGCCGTTACGATCCGCATATTTCGGTGCCACTTCATCGAACAGTTTCTTTAATACGGTTTCTCCCGTCTTCTCATCAGCGACAACATTCCGGATATATGCCGCAGCCTGACGACGGGCATGCAGGTCACCACGCTTACCCAGAGTGATCAGGCCATCGACAACGCTGCGAAGTTCCTTCGCTTTCATTTCCGTTGTCTCAATCTTTCCGTTAAGAATCAGACTGGTAGCCATATTGCGAAGCATAGCTTTACGGTGATCCGCTGTGCGTCCTAATTTACGATTCCACATGGGGTTTTCCTCCTTTACTCACAGTTAGTCATACGATTTGAAGCTCAGACCCAATTCGTAAATCTTGTCTTTCACTTCTTTCAGCGATTTCTTGCCCAGGTTCCGGACTCTCATCATTTCTTCTTCTGAACGCTGCGTCAGTTCCTCTACTGTCTGAATACCAGCGCGTTTCAGGCAGTTATAGGAACGTACTGACAGATCCAGATCTTCAATCGCCATCGACTGCATGTTTTTCGGAGATTCACCATTCACATCTTTCATCACGGAATCCATTTCCGCTACCGATTCGTTGACGTGACACAGCAGCTCCAAATGATCCATCAGAATCTTGGCGCCCAGCGCCAGCGACATCTGCGGTGTGATCGAACCATTAGTCCAGATCTCAAAAACCAGCCGGTCATATTTGGCGTCCTGGCCGACACGGGTCGGCTCTACATTGTAAGAAATACGATCGATCGGAGTGTAAATCGAATCCGTATACACAGTTCCGATTCCCTGCGAAGATCCCTGGTACAGCGCCTTGTTGCCATCAGCGCTGATATAGCCCCGGCCATTGCGGGCCTTGAGCTCCATCTCTAACGTCGCACCTTCTTCCAGATGTGCAATTTCGAGATCCTTGTTTAAAATTTCAACACCGGTAGGACAGATAATGTCTCCGGCAGTGACTGTCATTGGGCCTTTAGCGGCAATTCGCAATGTATAGACTTCATCATCATCAATTTTCATAATCAGATTCTTGATGTTCAGAATCATCATCGTCACATCTTCCTCCACGCCTGGAATCGATGTGAATTCATGATAAACGCCTTCAATTTTAATCGAATAAACCGCAGCTCCCGGTAAAGAGGAGAGTAAAACACGTCTGAGAGCATTACCGATGGTAGTGCCGAACCCTCTTTCAAGAGGTTCTAAAACGAATTTTCCGTAATGGTCAGATTCAACATATTCTCTGACTTCAAACTTTGCGCGTTCAAATTTTTGCATAACCGTTTCCCTCCTCATTCAGGTTATTAACCACGCGGCCGCTTCGGCGGACGGCATCCGTTATGCGGAATCGGGGTTACGTCATTGATAACCGTGATCTCCAGTCCCGCAGTCTGCAGGGAACGAACAGCCGCTTCACGTCCAGGTCCCGGACCTTTGACGTTAACTTCAACGACTTTCATGCCGTGATCTACAGCCGCCTTCGCCGCAGCCTCGCTCGCCATCTGAGCGGCAAACGGTGTCGATTTACGGGATCCCTTAAATCCCAGGGCACCAGCGCTGGACCAGGCAATCGCGTTTCCGCTTTCGTCCGTGATCGTCACGATAGTGTTGTTAAATGTTGAATGAATATGCGCGACGCCCTTCGCAATATTCTTGCGCACACGGCGTTTGCGACTTGTTGCCTTAACCTTAGCCATAACCTTAGCTCCTCCCTATCGCTTATTTCTTCTTGTTCGCTACTGTACGGCGTGGTCCTTTGCGCGTACGGGCATTGGTCTTGGTACGCTGACCACGAACCGGCAGCTTTCTGCGATGACGGATGCCGCGGTAGCAGCCAATTTCCATCAGACGCTTGATGTTCAGCTGAACATCACGGCGCAGATCGCCTTCTACTTTAATCTGGTCGACTTCCTGACGAATCGCATTTACCTGCTCTTCCGTCAGATCCTTAACACGGATATCCTCGCTGATTCCGCACTTTTTCAGAATCGAAGCCGATGTTGATCTTCCGATACCGTAGATATAAGTTAACGATACCACAACGCGCTTGTCGCGTGGGATATCAATTCCTGCAATACGAGCCATATCTCTCTATTCCTCCTAGTTTCCCTGACGCTGTTTGTGCTTCGGATTTTCACAAATAACCATAACCCGGCCTTTGCGCTTGATGATGCGGCACTTATCGCATATTGGTTTGACAGATGGTCTTACTTTCATGCGTCTTTCCTCCTGTAGACTATTTGTGTCTAAATGTAATTCGCCCACGTGTTAAATCATACGGTGAAATTTCAACGGTAACACGGTCTCCCGGTAAAATGCGAATGTAATGCATACGGATTTTACCAGAAACGTGAGCCAGAATCATGTGTCCGTTGGCCAGTTTCACCTTAAACATCGCATTGGGAAGTGTATCTTCCACAATTCCATCAATTTCAATGACATCCTGCTTGCCCATAAACTGCATCTTCCTCCTTATCTGGATTGATGGTCAGAATTTCATAGCCCTCATCCGTTACAACGACGGTGTGCTCATAATGCGCAGCCAGAGACCCGTCCTTGGTCACGACGGTCCAATCATCCGCCAGTACCCGCGTATGCGGTTTGCCGGCATGAACCATCGGTTCAATGGCCAGCGTCATTCCTTTTTTCAACAGAATACCCCTGCCGGCGGGGCCGAAATTCGGGATAGCCGGTTCTTCGTGCAGCTGAGTACCAATCCCATGGCCAGTATAATCGATCGGCACGGAACCTCCGTTCGCCTCTACAAACGTTCCGATCGCATGAGAGATATCACTACAACGATTCCCAGCTTTTACCTGTTCTAAACCTGTGAAAAGCGCACAGCGGGCGATTTCCATCAGGCGCAGCGCTTCTTCACTGACGTTGCCGACGGCATAGGTCCAGGCAGCGTCTCCATGATAGCCCTGAAAACAGGCGCCGATGTCAATGGAAATGATGTCGCCGTCTTTCAAAACGGTTTGATCCGGAATTCCATGAACAAGCACGGAATTCACCGAAGTACAGATAGACGCAGGAAAACCTCCGTACCCCTTAAAGGACGGAGACGCTCCCAGATCACGGATTACCTTTTCCGCAATCCTGTCCAGCTGTTTCGTTGTAACACCGGGTCTGATCGCGGCAGCTACCGCCTCGCGGGCGAGCGCCACGATCTTTCCGGCCTGCCTCATCGTCTCGATTTCTCGCTGCGATTTAGCAGAGATCATTTCACATTCTCCAATGCGGCGGCAACATCGTTCCACACCTCATCAATTGAACGTGTGGCATTGATGTCCACCACCAGACCCTGTTCCCGATAATAATCCAGTACCGGTCTGGTATTTTTTTCGTATTCGTCAAGACGAACACGAAGCTGTTCTTCCGTATCGTCAGCACGCTGAGTCAATGGAGAACCACAGATGTCACAGATGCCTTCCACTTTGCTCGGGTGATTACGGATATGATAAATCGCACCGCAGCCCTTGCAGTTGCGGCGTCCTGTTACTCTGTCAGCCAGAGCGTCGAACTCCACTATTAAGTTTATAACAATTTCCACCGGTTTGGCAATTTCTTTTGACAACTTTTCAAAAGCCTGAGCCTGCACCAATGTGCGCGGATACCCATCCAGCAGATAGCCCGCCTGGCAGTCCGGCTGTTTCAGCCGGTCAGCTACCATTGCCACCGTAATTTCGTCCGGCACCAGCTTCCCTGCGTTCATGTATTCCTGCGCTTTCATTCCCAGTTCTGTCCCTGCCTTGATGTTGGCGCGGAACATATCTCCGGTTGAGATATGCGGGATCTGAAAATGCTCCTTAATTTTTGCCGACATTGTCCCCTTGCCGCTGCCGGCAGGACCCATGATCAGAATGTTCACTTTACTTCACCTCTTATTTTTGGATAAAGCCGCGATAGGACTTCTGGGTCAGCTGGCCTTTCAGCTGGCTCATCGTTTCCATGGCGACGCCCACGACGATGATAATACCGGTTCCTCCCAGCGCCGTAGAAGCCGGAAGATCGGTTACCATCGGCAGTACATACGGAAGAAGCGCGATGAATGTCAGGAAAATAGCGCCCAGAACGGTGATTCGGTTCAGAACCTTGGACAGATATTCCTTGGTTTCCGTACCAGGACGAATCCCCGGAATATAGGTGCCGGATTTCCCGAGATTTTCCGCAATCTTCTCCGGATCAACCTGAAGGTTGGTGTAAAAGAAGGTGAACAGAACAATCAGAACAGCGTAGATAACAAGCCCGAGCGGTCTTTGCAGTGAAAGAATGTTGCTCAGCGCCGTAGTGAAGCTGTTCGCCTCGAAGAAGCTCATGACCGTCAGCGGCGCCGTCATGATCGCCGAAGCGAAGATGACTGGAATTACGCTGGCGGAATTGATCTTCAAAGGCAGATAGGTCATGTCGTTTCTGCCTCTCTTCATACCGCTTGACGTGTACTGTACCGGAATTTTCCGGACTGCCAGCTGCATGAAGATGACCAGAACGATAATCAGCAGATAGATCAGGACGTAGAGGAAGAACGTCAGCAGGCCGCTGAACATCGCCGTGTTGTTCGTAGTATCAACCAGAGTATTGAATACCTGGAAAAACTGGAACGGAATGTTGGCAACAATACCCGCAAAGATAATGATCGAAATGCCGTTACCGATTCCCTTGGAGGAAATCTGATCACCAATCCACAGCAGGAACATCGTTCCCGCCGTCAGCACCGTCGCAACATACAGATATGTCGACACGCTGCCTCCGTTAGTCAGCACACCATAGCTGACATCAAAGGCATAAACCATCGTAAAGGCCTGAATAAACGCCAAAACCACGCCCATATAGCGAGTGATCTTGTCCAGCTTCATCCGCCCCTGCTGGCCGGATTTGGCCATTTCTGTCAGTGCCGGAATGACATCCATCGACATCAGCTGAATGATGATCGATGCGGTAATGTACGGCGTTACGCCCAGTGCGAACACGGACAGTCTCTGCAGGGCGCCACCGCCCAGCAGATTCATCATCCCCAGGATGGAATTATCCGCAATGCCTGCCGTCAGCGCTGCGGCATCTACGCCCGGAACCGGAATCCCGGATCCGAGACGGTAGATAAACAGCATTGCCAGAGTGAAGAAAATCTTCTTGCGGATTTCCTTATTCCTGAACAGACCGGCAAAAGTCTGAAGCATGTCAGATCACCTCAGCTTTTCCGCCTGCTTTTTCGATCGCTTCTACAGCTGATTTGGAGAATTTGTTGGCCTTGACGGTCAGCTTCTTCTGCAGCTCGCCAACGCCCAGAATCTTAATGCCATCCAGTTCCTTACGAACCAGGCCAGCCTGCTTCAGCAGTTCCGGAGTGACTTCCGTCCCTTCCTCAAACCGGTTCAGCAGTTCAACATTCACAATGGAATATTCTTTTCTTGTAAAATTGGTGAAGCCGCGCTTAGGAAGACGTCTCCAGATCGGTGTCTGACCGCCCTCGAAGCCCAGTGCAACTCCGCCGCCGGAACGGGCGTTCTGACCCTTGTTTCCCTTGCCGGCAGTTTTGCCGTGTCCGGAACCCTGGCCGCGGCCGATTCTCTTGGAGTTACGACGTGCGCCTTCAGTGTATTTCATTTCATGCAGTTTCATTGTAGCAGCCTCCCGTCTAACCTATCGGATTTCCTGCGGCTTCTTTTCGCGCAGTTTGCATACACTCTCGATTGTTTTCAGCTTTTTCAGGCCGTCCACAGTAGCATGAACCATGTTGATCGGAGTGCGGGAACCAATGCATTTGGACAGAACATCGCTGATGCCTGCCAGTTCCAGAACAGCGCGGACAGCGCCGCCGGCGATAACTCCGGTACCTTCCGCAGCCGGCTTCAGCAGCACCTCGCCAGCGCCGTATTCGCCGAGAACCTCATGAGGAATGGTGGAGCCGTTATTGACCAGAGGTACTCTGAACAAGTTCTTCTTCGCGTTTTCAACCGCTTTCTTAATTGCATCAGGGACTTCGTTTGCCTTGCCTGTGCCATAGCCTACGCGTCCTTTTTTATCACCGATGACGACCAGGGCAGCAAAGCGGAAACGACGTCCACCCTTGACAACCTTCGTTACCCGGTTGATAACAACAACGCGTTCTTCAAATTCTTTATCGCGTTCTACTCTTCTTGGTTTGCGTTCCATTCAGCGAGCCCTCCTAGAATTTCAGTCCGGCTTCTCTGGCAGCATCTGCCAGTGCCTGGACACGGCCGTGGTATACATAACCGCCACGGTCAAATACAACTTCGGTGATATTTTTGGCCAAAGCCCGTTTCGCCAGCTCAGTGCCGACTGCCTTGGCTGCCGCGACATTACCGCCATTTTCCAGCTTCATATCGACGCTGCTGCAGGCAACCAGCGTATTGCCATGCACATCGTCGATGATCTGGCAATGGATGTGACTGTTGGAGCGGAAAACGTTCAGGCGTGGGCGTTCCGGAGTTCCGCTGACTTTCCGGCGGACACGAATATGACGACGAATTCTTTCATCATTTCTAGACACTTTCTTAAGCATTTCTCATTCTCTCCTTTCCCACTATTTCTTACCTGCCGTTTTGCCTTCCTTACGGCGGATATGTTCTCCCTTGTACCGGATACCCTTGCCTTTGTATGGCTCAGGTTTTCTGGCGGCACGGACAACGGCGGCGAATTCACCGACACGCTGCTTGTCGATGCCGGAGATCTTGATCTCCGTTGTCGACGGGCATTCCACCTTCAGGCCTTCCTCGATTACGAAATCAACCGGATGCGAGAAGCCGACGTTCAGTGTCAGCTTGTTGCCGCTGACAGCGGCACGGAAACCGATACCGACGACTTCCAGTTCGCGGACGAAGCCTTCCGAAACGCCGACAACCATATTGTTCAGCAGTGCGCGGGTTGTACCGTGAAGCTGCTTGATATGTTTCTCGTCGTTCGGACGGCTGACCTTGATTTCATTGCCGTTGATGTCAATTCCCATTTTTTCGTTAAACTGACGTGTCAAAGTTCCCTTCGGGCCCTTTACCGTCACCTCATTGCCGGCGGCAACCGTCACTTCGACGCCAGCCGGAATGGTAATCGTTTTATTACCGATACGTGACATTTCAATCTATTCCTTTCTTCAGCCCGCTTACCATACGTAGGCGATGACTTCGCCGCCGGTATGTTTCGCTCTGGCTTCTTTATCCGTCATCATTCCCTGCGATGTGGAAATGATGGCGATGCCTAATCCGTTCAGGACGCGAGGGATCGAGTCGTTTTTGGCATAGACTCTCAAGCCCGGTTTGGAAATTCTTTTAATACCGCTGATAACTTTTTCGTTATTCGGGCCGTATTTCAGAGTGATCGTGATCTTTTTCTCGGCCGGAGTTTCGCCCGAAACCGCATAGTTCAGAATGAAACCTTCATTTTTCAGAATTTTCGCAATTTCAATCTTGACCTTGCTGGCAGGAACCTCTACCGATTCATGCCGGGCCTGAACACCGTTGCGAATCCGAGTCAGCATATCCGCAATTGGATCAGTCATATTCATCATAGCTATTTCCTCCTTCCGTTTACTTACCAGCTAGCCTTTTTCACGCCTGGAATCTGGCCCTGGTAAGCCAGTTCGCGGAAGCAGATACGGCAGATCTTGTATTTGCTCAATACAGAGTGCGGACGTCCGCAACGCTCGCAGCGCGTATATTCCCGTACTTTGTATTTCTGAGGACGCTGCTGCTTAATTTTCATCGATGTCTTCGCCATTGCTGTTGCCCTCCTTATTTCGCAAACGGCATGCCCAGTCCTGTCAGCAGTGCCCTTGCCTCTTCATCGGTATTGGCTGTCGTCACGATGACGATATCCATACCACGAACCTTATTCACCTTATCGAAATTGATTTCCGGGAAAATGATCTGTTCCCGAATACCCAGCGTGTAATTGCCGCGGCCATCAAACGCCGTAGTGCTGACACCGCGGAAATCGCGGATACGCGGAATCGAGATGTTGAACAGCTTGTCCAGGAATTCATACATCCGCTCGCCGCGCAGCGTCACCTTGCAGCCAATCGGCATGCCTTCACGCAGCTTGAAGTTCGCAATGGACTTCTTCGCCTTGGTGACAACCGGCTTCTGACCTGCAATCTGAGTCAGTTCATTCACAGCTTCATCCAGCGCTTTCGGATTGGAGATAGCGTCGCCGACACCCATGTTGATGACAACTTTCTCCACCTTCGGGCACTGCATAACCGAACGGTACTCAAACTGCTTCATCAGCGATTCGATCACCGTCTTCTGATATTTTTCAACGAGGCGGTTCATTACTTCTTACCTCCCTTGATGACATTGCCGGATTTCTTGTAAACGCGGACCTTTTCGCCCTTTTCCACTTTGTAGCCGATGCGGCTGGCTGTTTTTGCCTTGGCATCATAAGCCATTACATTGGAAACATGGATCGGCGCTTCCTTTTCGATGATGCCGCCGTCCGGATTGGCCTGCGTCGGTTTCATGTGCTTCTTTACCAGATTGACACCTTCGACGATGACTTTGTTTTCCTTCGGCAGCGCCACCAGGACCTCACCGATTGTTCCCTTGTAATGTCCTGTGATGACTTTTACTTTATCGCCTTTTTTGATTTTCATCTCAAGCCACCTCCTATAAAACTTCCGGTGCCAAAGATACAATTTTCATGAAATCTTTGTCACGCAGCTCTCTTGCGACCGGACCGAAAATACGGGTTCCGCGCGGTGTGTTGTCATCCTTGATGATGACTGCGGCATTGTCGTCAAACTTGATATAGCTGCCGTTGTCGCGGCGGATTCCGTAACGGGTACGGACGATGACCGCCTTGACGACGTCGCCCTTCTTCACCGTTCCGCCCGGCGCAGCGGACTTCACAGCGCAGACGATGATATCGCCGATATTCGCTCTTTTGCGCTTGCTGCCACCCAGGCAGCGGATCACCAATAATTCTTTAGCACCGGTGTTGTCCGCGACATTCAATCTGCTTTCATTTGTAATCATTGTCAGTTCCCTCCTTGTGCTTTAAAGAATTACAGCTTTTTCCACGATCTTGACGAGGCGGAAATGCTTGGTTGCGGATAATGGACGAGTTTCCATGATCTCGACAATATCTCCCATTTTAGCCTCATTGTTTTCATCATGAGCCTTGATTTTCTTCGAATACTTAATCCGTTTCGAATAAAGCGGATGACTCTTGCTGGTTGATACTTCAACCGTAATGGTCTTGTCCATCTTATCAGAAACGACGGTTCCGCGTAATACTTTACGGCTTGATCTTTCCATCACCAGTTATCCTCCTTATTTCGCTTCACCGAGCTCACGCTCAGTGATGACCGTCTTGATTCGAGCGATCGTCTTGCGGATTTCCTTCATGCGGGAAGGATTTTCCAGCTGGCCGGTCGCTTGCTGGAAACGCAGGTTGAACAGCTCTTCTTTTAAAGAGGCAATTTCCTGAACCAATTCAGTATTGCTCTTATCCCGAATTTCCTTAATGTTCATTTCCTATTCCTCCTCGCCTTTGCGTACAAATTTGCACTTGACAGGCAGTTTATGCGCTGCCAGACGCAGGGCTTCACGCGCTGTCGCTTCATCGACACCGCCGACCTCAAACATCACGCGGCCTGGCTGCACAACGGCAACCCAGCCCTCAGGGGCGCCTTTACCGGAGCCCATTCGAACTTCCAGCGGCTTCTTGGTGATCGCCAGATGCGGGAAGATCTTGATCCAGACCTGTCCGCCACGCTTCATATAACGGGTCATCGCGATACGAGCCGCTTCAATCTGGCGGTTGCTGACGTAAGCGCCGGAGTAAGCAACCAATCCATACTCACCGAAGACAATCTTGCGTCCCGCTTTCGCACGGCCTTCATAGCTCAGACGATGAGGTCTTCTATATTTTGTTCTGTTAGGCATTAACATGATCAGTTACCTCCTTCAGCCGTACCCTCAGCCTTAGGCGCTGCCGCTTTTTCAGCGTTTCTCGCTTCAGCGCTGCGGTTATTGTTGTTGCGGTTGTTGCCGCGGCGGTCATTGCGTCCGCGGCGGCGGTCACGGCCTGCCGGCATTTTCGGCGCTTCCGGCTCCTGAACCATCTGTCCAGGCAGCACTTCGCCGCGGCAGATCCAGACTTTAACACCCAGCTTGCCATAGGTCGTCGATGCTTCTACCTTGGCGAAATCGATATCCGAACGCAGGGTATGCAGCGGAACGACACCTTCAGAATAGCCTTCGCTGCGGGCGATATCCGCTCCGCCCAGACGGCCGGAAACCAGCGTTTTGATTCCCTTGGCGCCGCTGCGCATCGTTTTCTGAATCTGACGTTTCTGGCAGGTTCTGAACGAAGCTCTCTGTTCCAGCTGCTCGGCGATGGCGCGGGCAACCAGGTGAGCGTCCAGATCCGGATTCGCTACTTCAATCACGCGGATGTGCAGCTGCTTGCCGCCGCACAGCTTGACCAGTTTTTTCTTCAGCAGTTCAATGCTTTCGCCATTGTTGCCGATGATGACGCCCGGACGGGCAGCACGGATGATCACCTCAACACGGTTCTTGGAACGTTCAATTTCAATGCGGGATACGTACGCCGCCTTCAGCTCCTTAAACAGGAATTCACGGATTTTGACATCCTCCATCAGCAGGGTGCCGTATTCTTTTTCGGCATACCATCTCGATTCCCAATCGCGGATGACGCCGATACGCATTCCAATCGGACTAACTTTCTGACCCATGAGAGTACCTCCTACCGTTCTTCAACCACAACAGTGATGTGGCTGGTGCGCTTCAAGATCTGCGCTGCATTGCCCTTGGCACGAGGCATGAAACGCTTCATCGTGATTCCCTCGTTGGCATAGCAGGCCTTAACATACAGTTTCGATTCATCCAGCTGATGATTGTTGACGGCGTTGGCCACTGCCGATTTCAGCACCTTGCCAACGGCTTCCGCGGCGTGATTCGGTGTGAATTTCAGAATCGCTTCCGCTTCCTTCGCATCTTTGCCTCTGACCAAATCAAGAACAAGTCTGACTTTGCGAGGGGCGATGCGGACTGTTTTCGCTGTCGCTTTTACTTCCATACAGACACCTCCTACGCTTTCTTGTCGTCGCCATGGCCGCCGAACTTGCGGGTAGGGACGAACTCACCGAGCTTATGGCCGACCATATCTTCAGTGACAAAGACAGGAACATGTTCCTTGCCGTTGTATACCGCAAACGTATGTTCAACGAACTGCGGGAAAATAGTGGAACGGCGAGACCATGTTTTGATTACTTCTTTTTTGCCGGACTCATTCAGTTTTTCAACCTTTTTCATCAAATGATCATCACAGAATGGTCCTTTTTTCAAACTACGACTCATTTTTTCTTCCTTCCTTTCGTTTACTTACCGTTGCGGCGGCGTACGATCAGTTTCGTAGAAGCCTTCTTTGTTTTGCGGGTCTTGACACCCATCGCCTTCTTGCCCCATGGCGTCATTGGCGATTTGCGGCCGATCGGCGTTCTGCCTTCACCACCGCCATGCGGGTGATCGTTCGGGTTCATTACCGATCCACGAACCGTCGGGCGGATACCCTTCCAGCGGGAACGGCCAGCTTTACCCAGGTTGACCAGGCTGTGATCCTCGTTGCCGACAACCCCGATTGTGGCGCGGCAGTTATCCAGCACCTTGCGCACTTCGCCAGAAGCCAGACGAACCAGGACATAGCGTCCTTCCGAACCGAGGATCTGTGCCGAAACACCGGCGGAGCGGGCCAGCTGGCCACCCTTGCCCGGCTTCAGCTCAATGTTGTGAATTACCGTTCCTTCCGGGATGTTCTTCAGTTCCAGCGCGTTGCCGACCTTGATGTCGACCGCTTCGCCGGAAACAACCGTCTGACCGACAGTCAGCCCCTTCGGAGCCAGGATATACCGTTTTTCGCCATCCGCATAATTCAGCAGCGCGATGTTGGCAGTGCGGTTCGGATCGTATTCGATCGTCGCCACCTTCGCTGGAACATTGTCCTTATTGCGCTTGAAATCGATGATGCGGTATTTGCGCTTATGTCCTCCGCCCTGATGACGGGTTGTGATGCGGCCGGTGTTGTTGCGTCCACCCTTTTTCGACAGCGATTCTGTCAGGGAGCGCTCCGGGGTTGTCGCTGTAATTTCTTCAAATGTCAAACCGGACATACCACGGCGGCCCGGGGTAATCGGCTTATACTTTTTAATTGCCATTGGATGACTCCTCCTTACGCATTTTTCCGGAAATAGCGTCTTCTTCCGATAATTCCATCAATTATTCGTTGAACAGATTGATGTCCTGTCCCTGCGGCAGCTTCACGATCGCCTTGCGGACAGCTTTGGTCTTGCCGACATAGCGGCCGACCCGTTTGGTCTTCGGCTTGCAGTTCATGATGTTGACCTTTTCCACCGTGACGCCGAAGATTTCCTCGACCGCCTGGCGAACCTGGGTCTTATTGGTGCCCTTGGCTACCTCGAACGTGATCTTGTTGTCGGTATCCATCAGTTTCATCGTTTTTTCTGTAATGATCGGGCGAATGATGATGTCTCTGGCGTTGCTCATCATGCGAATACCTCCCCTGCCTTGTTGGCAGCAGCTTCAGTCATAACCAGCTTCTGCGCATTGGCGATATCGTACACATTCAGTTCCTCCACCGTCAGCAGCGCCGCATTCGGAATGTTGCGCATCGACAGGAACGCATTTTCAAAGTCTTCAGCGATGTCCGCTACAAACAGCGTCTTGCCATCAAACTTGAAGGCATCCATCACCTTGACGAAATCCTTGGTCTTGATCGCGTCGAACTTCAGCGCGTCAACGACAACCATGTTGTTCTCCTGTACTTTTTCAGACAGAACCGATCTCAGAGCCAGCCGGCGAACTTTGCGGTTCAGACGGTAAGCGTAGCTGCGCGGAGTCGGACCGAAGGCAACGCCTCCGCCTCTCCACTGAGGAGAACGGGTCGATCCCTGACGGGCGCGGCCGGTTCCTTTCTGGCGCCAAGGCTTTCTTCCGCCGCCGCTGACCTCATGACGCGTCTTGGTATCGTGAGTACCCTGCCGCATGGAAGCGCGCTGCATCACGATCGCGTCAAACATGACCTGCTGATTCGGCTCAATGCCAAATACCGCTTCTGCCAGTTCAATTTCACGAACTTCCTTGGCTTCCAGGTTATATACGTTTAACTTCGGCATCTGTTATTCCTCCTCTTTTGCTTCTTCGGAATAGCTGATCAGATCTTTCGCCGCAACCGCCGGCGTTCCCTTGACGGCAGATCTGATGATAACCAGACCGCGCTTCGGTCCCGGAACATTGCCCTTGATCAGCATGTAGTTCTTTTCCACGTCAACCTTGATCACTTCAAGATTCTGGCTTGTCGTCGTGTAGCCGCCCATTTGGCCAGCCATCACCGTACCCTTGTTGACAACGCCGTTGTTACGGCCGTTGGTCGCCAGGGAACCGATATGTCTGTGATGTCCTGAACCGTGAGACTTCGGACCGATAGTCGCGTTGTTGCGCTTTACCGTACCGTTGTATCCTTTTCCCTTGCTTGTTCCGGTTACATCCACCATCTCGCCAGCCGAAAACAGATCCACCTTGACTTCGTTGCCGACTTCCAGATTCATCATTTCCGAACCGCGGATTTCGCGAACGAACCGTTTGGCCGCTGTCGACGCTTTCGCCGCATGGCCCTTTTCCGCTTTATTCGACCGCTTTTCGCTCAGATCTTCAAATCCCAGCTGAACAGCTTCGTAGCCATCGTTTTCCACGGTCTTTTTCTGAAGCACGACGTTCGGCAGCGCTTCTACAACCGTTACAGGAATCAATACGCCATCCGTAGTGAATACCTGAGTCATTCCAAGTTTGCGTCCCAAAATACCTTTCATGATGTCACCTCCACTGTTCTTACAGCTTGATCTCGATGTCGACACCGCTTGGCAGCTCCAGACGGCTCAGTGCGTCGATGGTTTCCGCCGTAGGACCGACAATCTCGATCAAGCGCTTATGCGTTCTGATTTCAAACTGCTCACGGGAATCCTTGTATTTATGAACAGCCCTCAAAATGGTAACTACCTGCTTTTCCGTAGGCAGCGGTACCGGCCCGACAACTTTCTTCGCGCCGTGTTCCTGTGCAGCCTTGACAATCTTTTCGCTGGCTGTGTCCAGGATTCTGTGTTCGTAAGCTTTTAAACGAATTCTTACGCTGTTTTTTGCCATGAAATCTTCCTCCTTCATTTCATCCGCCTCTTCGGCAGATCCGCTCGGTGTGAATTCCCCGGTCTTCACGCTGACCGACCGTCACAAGACAACGCGTTTCAGCGTGCCGGCAACCTCCCACGTCAATGCGAATGCTTCGCTATTATATCACCCGAAAATAGGGAATGCAACACTTTTCTCAAAAACTTTTTTCATAACGAAAAAGCGCTCTGGAAAAGCCTATTTGAAGAATTTGAAAATCGGCGAAAACAGCCTTGTCAAAGCAACGATGACCGGCGTGTCATTTTTCCTGATCGTCTTCTTTTTTGCATCATCTCGCCTCGGTTTCGCCCGGGTTCACAACAGACCCCTTTTCAGATTATAATGAAGACAACACACAGAAAGAAAAAGAGGTGACCTCATGCTGAACTTTTTCAAAACCCGTCAGCAGTCCAAAACCGCCGTTGTCGCGCTGCACGGCTTCGGGCGGCGCCGGACCGACGAATTCCTGCCGCTGAAAAACAGCCTTGCGTCCACCCCGGTACAGCTGGTGCTGCCTGAACTGTTCAATCCTCGCGACCCTCAGGACATTGATCCCCAGCGCTGGATTGAGCGGGCCGAGGAGGCGGTGCAGCGACTGCTGCAGCAGGATCGGGAAGTCATTCTGATCGGATTTTCGATGGGCGGCGTCATCGCTTCACATATCGCCGCCTGCATGCCTGTCAGCAAGCTGATTCTGCTGGCGCCGGCCTTCAGCTATGTCAACATGGCCAATGCCGCAGATTTTCTGTCCGGCCTGCTGGGCGGCGGAAAAAAGGAAGAAAACGATCCCTATCCAAACCTTCCTGCCGATTTCACTTCGGTCTTCATGAACGTCGTCGACAGCCTGAAGCAGGATATCACGCTGGTCGACTGCCCGATTCTGATCTTTCATGGCACCGCCGATGAAACGATCGCGCTGTCCTCCAGCCGCCGCATTTTCAACAAAATTCCCACAACGCAAAAAGCGCTGGTCATGCTGGAAGGTGTCGGTCACCGGATTCTGGATGATCCGGTGGTCAGCCCGCTCGTGCTGAATCAAATTCGCGCTCTTGTAACAAAAGAGCTGCCTTTCTGATCCGGAAGAGCTGCCTTTCTGAACCGGATCTTTTCCCGTTTGCCCATGGTCGACCGACCCTAACCATAACAAAAAGGGTGAACCCTGCAGCAGCTGAAATCGGCAGAGTTCACCCTTTTGTTTTGATTCTGTCAGTGTGATTTTGGCGGATAGTCTTTTCGGAACGCTTCTACCAGAGGGTTCTGTCCTGAATCTGAATGGCAGATTCCCGACATGCCGCAGCCGCCGCAGCTGCCCCCGCAGGATATCCCGCCCTGCCGGCGCTGCCGCAGAAGACTGCGAATGGCCAGCGCGCAGGCCGTGATCACCACAGCCAGTACCAGTATGTTGCCAAGATTGGCTCGAAACCACATCAGCATTCAACCCTCTCCTTTCCCGCGCTCTTTGCGGCGCGTCAGATTTTTGCCGTTTCCTTCAGATCAACCTGCAGCGTCTTGCTTTCCTTGTACGGCCGAAACAGCAGCCACAGCAGCACAATCAGCAGCGCAATGGCAATGACTGTCAGAATTCCGAAATGAACCTCTCCACTGATCAGACCGCCGATCTGATATACGATCATGGCGATGACATAAGCGAAACCGCACATGTAGCCGATCGCTCCCAGCGTCCATTTGGTGTTGTTCATCTCCCGCTTGATCGCGCCCATCGCCGCGAAACACGGCGCACACAGCAGATTGAAGATCATGAAGCTGTAAGCAGACAGCGGAGTAAAGTCTGCCTGCACCAGCGTCCAGATTTCATCGCCCGCCTCGCTCAGTTCTCCGGCATAATGATACAGGACGCCGAACGTATTGACAACCTCTTCCTTCGCAACCAGTCCGGTTACCGTCGCTACGGTGGCCTTCCAGGCCATATCGCCAACCCAGCCCAGCGGGTAGAAAATCCAGGCTACGGCATTCCCGATCGCGGCCAGCAGCGAGTTGTTGTTGTCCTCCACTGCCTGGAAAACCCCATCCACAAAGCCATAGCCCTGCAAAAACCACAGCACGATGGAACTCAGCAGAATAACCGTACCCGCTCTTTTAATAAAGGACCAGCCACGCTCCCATGTGCCGCGAAGCACATTGCCGGCAGACGGGATGTGGTAGGCAGGCAGCTCCATGACAAACGGCGCCGGATCTCCCGCAAAGATTTTGAACTTCTTAAGGATGATGCCCGAAATGATGACCGCGGCCACGCCGATAAAATAAGCGGAAGTCGCTACCCATGCGGAATTGTTGAACAGCGCGCCGGCAATCAGACCGACGATCGGCATCTTGGCGCCGCACGGAATAAAGCCGGTCGTCATGATCGTCATTTTGCGGTCGCGATCCTGTTCGATCGTCCGTGAAGCCATAATTCCCGGGACACCGCAGCCGGTCGCCACCAGCATCGGAATGAAGCTTTTGCCGCTCAGACCGAAACGGCGGAAAATCCGATCCATGATAAAGGCGATACGAGCCATGTAGCCGATGTCTTCAAGGATGCACAGCAGAAAAAACAGCACCAGCATCTGCGGCACAAAGCCCAGCACCGCGCCGACGCCGGCGACAATGCCATCCTGAATGAGGCTGTACAGCCAGCCTCCGACTCCCAAGGAATTCAGCAGCGTGTCCACCGCGCCAGGAACGATCTCGCCAAACAGAACATTGTTAGCCCAGTCTGTTCCCAGCGTACCGATCGATACAGACCAGCTGCCCATGGAAATCGCGTAAACCAGCGCCATCACAGCGATGAAGATCGGCAGCGCCAGCCAGCGATTGGTGACGATCCGGTCAATCTTGTCCGAAACGGTCATTCGCGTTTTGTTTTTCTTTTCGTAACAGTGATGAATGATGCTGTCGATATAATTGTATCGTTCATTGGTGATGATGCTTTCCGCATCGTCATCCTGTTGTTTTTCCGCCTGTTGGATCAGCGCTTCGACATCCGGATGAGCGCTCATCATCGTCGTGATTTTGTCGTCTCTTTCAAACAGCTTGATCGCGAAGAAACGGCGCGTCTGCGGCTGAATGTCATCCGGCAGCTGAGCGGCAATCGCCTCCAGCACCTTTTCCGTTTTTTCACTGAAACGATGAACCGGCGCTATGTTGTGGCCATCGCGCGCCAGGCTGACCGCGCGCTGTGCCGCTTCCTTAATTCCTTCCTGCTTCAAAGCGGAAATCGTCACAACCTCGCACCCCAGTTCCCTGGCCAGCCGGTCGGTGTGAATCTGATCTCCGTTCTTTCTGACCACATCCATCATGTTGATCGCAACGACAACCGGAATTCCCAGTTCCAGCAGCTGCGTTGTCAGATACAGGTTTCGTTCCAGGTTGGTGCCATCCACGATATTCACAATGGCATCCGGGCGATCATGAATCAGGTAGTTTCGTGCTACCACCTCTTCCAGTGTATACGGCGACAGCGAATAAATGCCTGGAAGATCGGTAATCGTGACATCCTTATACCCCTTCAGTTTGCCTTCCTTTTTCTCCACAGTCACTCCCGGCCAGTTTCCAACAAACTGATTGGATCCGGTCAGAGCGTTGAACAATGTTGTTTTACCGCTGTTCGGATTCCCCGCCAGCGCGATTCTGACTGTCATGACTTCTGCTCCTCCCCATTTTAGTCTCAACTAACTTTTTGAACATTTTTTTTGAGCCGTTCGGCTCTTACTCCACTTCAATCATTTCCGCGTCCATTTTCCGCAGCGACAGTTCGTAGCCGCGGACGTTGACTTCCACCGGATCGCCCAGCGGCGCAACCTTGCGCACATAGACCTCAACCCCTTTGGTGATGCCCATGTCCATAATACGGCGTCTGACTGCCCCTTCTCCATGCAGCTTTTTGACGGTGACTGTCGCTCCGCAAGGCGTATTTTTCAACGTCTTCATCCTGTCCTTCCCCCTTTTTCATACCATAATTCTGTTCGCCATTTCCTTGCTGATCGCCACTCGTGATTCGCGGATCTTCACAATGATGTTGCCGCCGTTTTTTGACAGCAGCGTCACCTCGCTCCCTTCCACAAACCCCAGTGACTCCAGAAAGCGACGGACCTCTTCCTTTCCTGTGACTCGTTTGATCGAATTGACCTCTCCGATCCTGGCCATCGTGATCGGCATCCTCCATCATCCTTCCTTTTGCGATCAGTTAGTCAAAGCTAACGTCTATTCATATGTTATCTCTAACTAACAGTTGTGTCAATCCTTTTTTACGGTATTTTCCATCTGTATTCATCGGCAGACCCGATGATTCTCTTTTTTCCCTTCAGGAGTCGCCCCCACCCGTAAAACGGGTGGCTCGGGACGCGGGCTCTAAGCCCGCCCTACCTGGCCGCGCCTCAAAACGCTGGCTTTCTCTTTTATGCTATGGGAAATCTGCTGCGCATTCTTCCCATAGCTCCGTTCAAGCCACATTGCTATTGACTCGTCGC
>CAJFOC010000052.1 GCA_904395815.1 uncultured Holdemania sp. | reverse complement strand
GCCTGTGTCAGCAGGAAACAGGGAACGACCGCCTTGATCGGCAGCACGTATTCTCTTGCCAGCGCCAGCGTGGATTCGTCCGCTCCAAACAGCATCAGCATCTCCCGGTCAAAGAAAACCACCAGTCCCCAGACGATCAGCGCCAGCACTCCCGCTCCGATCATCGAAACGGTGAAATACTCATTGGACTGTTTTTCCTGTCCCTGCTTTCCCCGCAGAATACTGAACAAAACCGAACCGCCAATTCCCATCAGCAGGCCAAGACTGTAGATGATATTCCAGATCGGCGCGACAACGGCCAGCGCCGCGGTACCAGCCGGGCCATGATACTGCCCTACCATGGCCATGTCCACAATGGAATAAATAGAAGTGATCAGAGCGCTGCCAAAGGCAGCGATCAGAAACCTGAAATAAAGCGTTTTAATCTTTGATATAGAAAATCCATAAGTTCCTCCCCTTACAACAAAAAAGGCCGGATAAAGAGCAGACGTTTCAGTCTGTGCCTTTATCCAGCTCATCATTTCCAACGAATGATTTACCCTCCGGGCAAGTAATATTAAAATATTATGTTTCCTGTTTTCTGTCAAGAAAAACAGAGTCCCCTCCAAACGCCGCTCCAGGTTTTCGCTTACACACTTTCCCAAAGGAGGAGGAAGGCATCCTCTACGCCGCCGTTTTCTGTTTCAGGGAAGGCGCCATGGCAGGATGATCCAGCACGCAGCGGGTAACGCTGGTAATCGTGTTGACATCATAGGATCCGCCGATCGAATAGGAAATCTGCATGATCTGACGGGTCAGGTCATCCAGATCCTCACAACGATAGGCGCTGGATTCCACACGTCCCGCTACGATCACACGGCATACCTCGAAGTCTTTTCGCGTCGCAAAATCAAACAGCACCTGATCTTCCATGGCCGTCACCTCTTGTAATCATCATAACACAAATAGTTTTAACTTCAACAAAATTCGTAATGACAGCGGCAGGCAACCATGATAGAATAGGTAAGAAATTCGGAAAGTAAAGGAAGAGTATGAAACATATTTTTATTGTAAACCCGGTTTCGGGAAAAGGAGACGGACAGAAGGCAGCCCGTAGAATCGAAGCGGAAATTGCCCGCCGTCAGCTGGATGCTGAACTTCATCTGACTCGTTATGCCGGTCATGCCCGCGAACTGGCCGCCCGGCTGAGTGCCGATCCCGATCAGGTTGTGTATGCCGCCGGCGGCGATGGCACAATCTGGGAAGTGCTCAACGGTTTGCCGGAAGGGGGCCGGCTGGCCATTCTGCCCTGCGGCACCGGCAACGATTACTACCGCATGATTGATCCGCGCAATCTGTCTTTTGAGGAAAGACTGCGGCAGACCCTGGACGGCCGATGGGTCACGGTGGATTTCGGGCAATGTGACCGCGGACGTTTTCACAACTGCACGACGATGGGACTGGATGCCCGGGTCAACGCGCTGGCGGTGCAGCTGTATCAGAAATATCCGCTGCCGCGTTTTTCCGTTTACGGAATTGCCGCACTGATCTGCGCACTGAAGCCGCAGATTTTCGAGATTGAGCTGACGACCGAACATCAGACGCTGCGGCAGAAAGCCCTTCTGGCTGCCGTCATGAACGGCAAAAGCTATGGCAACGGATTCTATTCCGCTCCGCAGGCCGACCTTCAGGATGGTCTGTTTGACGTATGCCTGATCGAGCCGGTCTCTCTGCTTCAGATTCTGACGCTGATGCCCAAATACAAAAAAGGACTTCATACCCAGCTGCGTCAGTGCCGGATGATCCGGGCCAGCCATGTGCACATTCGTCTTGACCGGCCAACAGAGATGCAGTCTGACGGAGAAAACTTCACTGCCGATCAGCTGACGCTTACGCTGATGCACCGCCAGCTGACGCTGCGGGTTCCTGAGGCCTCAATCCTGAAATAACTTCAGCCCGTGTTATGATAAACACGGGCTGAATTATGATGAGCGAATCACATCCTCAAAACGGGCGTGGATCAGCGCTGCCAGCTCATTGGGGTTCATTTCAATCTGACAGCCGATCCGACCGCCGCTGAAAAGAATCGATGACAGCGGCTGCGCCGAACTGTCAATCCAGGTCGGGTAGTCTTTTTTCATCCCGATCGGGCTGCAGCCGCCCCGGATATACCCGCTCACCTGCAGAAGATTTTTCAGCGGCACCAGTTCCAGCGCCTTCTCACCAGCCGCGCGGGCCGCTTTTTTCATATCCAGCTCTGCCGCTACCGGGATGACGAACACACCGATCCGATGACCGGCTGATTCACAGACCAGCGTTTTATAAACCCGCTGCGGATCCTGCCCTGTCAGCAGCGCTACCGTCATGCCGTCCACCGCCTGCTGACCATGATGAGGATAAGTGTGAATGCGATAGGAAATGCCAGCCCGATCAAGAATCCGCATGGCATTGGTTTTGGTTTCTTTCATTTCCATTCCTCCAAAGACGAGTAAAAAACCATCCGTCCGGATGGTTTTTCAGCGATTAATAATTCGTCGGGCGAATCATGAAATAGCTCTTCGGGTGCGCGCAGACCGGGCACACTTCCGGAGCGCTGTCGCCGATATGCAGATGACCGCAGTTACGGCATTCCCAGACCTGTTCTTCCTTGCGGACAAAAACCTCTCCGTTTTCGATGTTGGCCAGCAGCTTCAGATAACGCTCCTCATGCGTTTTCTCGATTGCGCCGACACCTTCCATCGTTTTGGCAATGTCCTCGAAGCCTTCCTCGCGGGCTTCCTTCGCCATTCTGGCATACATATCCGTCCATTCGAAATTCTCGCCGGCGGCCGCATCCTTCAGGTTGTCGATCGTGGAAGGAATGCCGTCATGCAGCAGCTTAAACCACAGTTTGGCATGTTCTTTCTCGTTGTTTGCCGTTTCCTCAAACAGCGCGGCAATCTGCTCATAGCCATCTTTTTTGGCCTTGGAAGCATAGTAAGTGTACTTGTTACGGGCCTGGCTTTCGCCGGCAAACGCTTCCATCAGATTCTTTTCCGTTTTGGTTCCTTTCAGGTTCATTCTGCACTCTCCTTTTCCTGATTCTGAAGCTTTCCGCTTCCTCTGTTTTCCAGTCTGACCTTTTTTATGGTCATCCTTGATTCTATTGTACCATTAACTTGAAAAAATGGTAGCCCTGACAGCGCTTTTCAATACAATCACAACCGCCGTAACAGCGCTTCGCCGTGCCGGTGAAGATAGCGCATCATCAACAGATCGGCAATGCCTGTCATTGCCAGAACCGCCAACAAAGCCAGAGGCAGCGGTACTATTCCGCTTAACACGCCCGCACACGCAAGAAAACTGTACCCCATTCCGACAAGAACGCTGATCAGTGCGCTCAGACTCTGTTTCACCACGACAACCTCCCGGTCGTAATCAAACCGCGGAAAGTGCAGATTGATGATCAGCCCCCACAACCCGGCGGCCATGGCGGCTGCTGCCTGCAGCAGCAGCGACATCGCCAGATAAAACAGCGGAAAGCGAAAGACCGCAGCCAAAACGAGCGTGCACAGCCAGGCAAGGGGAGCATTCAGCAGAAAGTTCAGCTGCAGCTTGGCCCGAAACAACTCTTCCGCACGCAGCGGCAGGGAGCGCACAATCCAGAAACAGCGGCCTTCCAGCGAAATCGTAGTGGCGCTCATCGGCATCAGCGTGATGCAGAACAGACTGACCGCCAGCGTCAATAGCGCAGCGATCAATGCTGACGATGGCGCTGAAGGCAGCATCTGCGCGATCAGAATCAGCTGACGCCGTTCAACCAGCAGGCCAATCCCAAACACAACGATCATCAATGGTCCTACCAGGGTGTTGGTAACTAACGATGTGGACGCAAAATACCGTCGGACTTCCTTATGAAACAACGCGTGCGCCAGCGGCCGGCATGCGGCTACCTGCTGTTTTGCCGCCTGCGTCCAATCCCGGCGGCTGCGCTGATTCAGTCCGGCCCACAATGAAGGACACAGCAGCAGAAATCCACCCAGCGAAACAAGCGATACCCCCGCCAGCTTTCCTAACGCCAGCCAGTCCGAATGCAGCATCGCCCTTGTCAGCCAGGATACAGTCGGAAACAGCCGTTGAGTCACGACCAGCATTCCTGACAGGTCCTGCCCTTCTTTTCCCGTCCAGGAAAGCATCAGCATGCCGATCATCAGCAGCATGATCATCAGCAGCGATACGATATTACGCCACAGAACCGCATGTTGTCTGCCGGCGGACAGCCAGCGAATCCCCAATGCAATCAGCGCCCCGATCACTAACGGTACAAGCGGCAGCATCAGCATCCCTGCCGTGGCGATCAGATACAATTCAGCCCCGGCAGAATAGACAAGGCCAAAAACGACCGTCATCGGAGCGATCAGAATCACGCTGTACAGCAGCATCATCCCAAGCAGCGCAACCAGCTTGGAAACCAGAATCTGCCGCTGCGTCAGCGGCATACTGAAAAGAAGATCAAAATCACGGAAATCAAACAGATAACCCTGAGCGTGATAAAACCCAAACACCAGCATCAGACAGAAAGCGGTCAGCGTCATGCTCAGCACCACCAGAAACCGGGCGGAATCCGGAACGGAAAACGCCAGCGAGGCGCTGGTCAGTGCGGACAACGCCGCCAGCATCAGAAAAAGCAGCCCCGCCAGCAAGGCGGAATATCGCCCGCCGCGGCTGAAATTTCCACTCAGCTGTCCCAGCAGCTGACGCAGTGAAAGACGGATCAGCACGCCGGTCTGAAACAGACTTCGCTTACTCATGATCAGCCAGCTCCAGAAATACCTGTTCCAGCGACTGCTGGCCGATAACTTCCTCCATCGTTCCCTGCGCCACAATGCGTCCTTTCATCAAAATCGCAATGCGATCACACAGCTTCTGCGCCACCTCCAGAACATGGGTTGAGAAAAAGATCGTATGTCCGCGCTCACACAGCTCACGCATCAGCTGTTTCAGCGTAAAGGATGCCTTGGGATCCAGGCCGACAAACGGTTCGTCCAGAATCAGCAGCTGCGGATCATGCATCAGCGCGCTGATCAGCGCCAGCTTTTGTTTCATACCGTGCGAATAACCGCCAATCCGCTGTCCCAGCGCTCCCTCCATCTCAAACAACGCCGCTAGACGCTGAATCTGCCGGCGCCGCTGCGCAGTATCCATCTGATATACATCCGCCACAAAATTCAGGTATTCCTGACCGCGCATCATCTCATACAGATCCGGATTATCAGGAATGTAAGCCATCTGCTGCTTGCAGCGAAGCGGCTGAGTGCGAATCGACAATCCGTCAATCCGGATATCCCCTTCATCAAAATCAAGAATACCGGCCACGGCTTTGAGCGTCGTGGATTTCCCGGCGCCGTTGGCCCCGATCAAACCGTAGATTTCATGATGACACCGCAGGCTCAGATGATCCACAGCCGTGATGTCGCCATATCGTTTTACCAGTCCACTAATTTCCAGCATATTTCAGTTTCCTTTCGCTGTGACAGGTCAGCAGCCGCACCGCAAGATACGGCAAAGGCTGCCAGTTCCCCGAATTTTTTCGCCACGCATGAACGCAGAACAGAACTATCGCTTCTCCATCTGAAAAGCGAAGAAGCACCCTGTTTCTTTTGCATTCCGGTTTCATTATAAAAAGAGACATGAACGCTGTCAACATCGCTTTCAGCACAGCGATGCTTATGATACAATGAAGAAACAAAGGAGGTTCTTCATGCAGGAAATTTGTCTTTTCTGCTTTTTTATTCTCGGTCTGACCGCCGGTTCCTTTCTGCACGCCGCCGCCATCAGTATTCCTGATGCTTTCCCGATTGTCCGCACCTGGCGTTGTTGCGGCCACTGCCACAGTTCTTTGCCTGTATCAGCGCTGATCCCGCCGCTGAACTGGCTGATCTGGCGTGGAAAATGCCCGGTCTGTGCCGCGCCGTGTTCCCGACGCAGCATGGTGACAGAACTGCTGGCCGGGATTCTTTTTGTTCTGTGCGGACTGACGCAGCCGTCGTTAGCGGATAAGGTTGGCGGCGTATTGCTGATCTGCCTGCTGATTCTTGTGGCGCTGATCGATCTGGATACGATGGAAATCCCCGACCGGCTGCCGGCGCTGATCCTGCTGCTGGCGCTGATCAGGATGATGGCCGCGCCTTCCGGCTGGCCTGACCAGTTTGCCGGCGCGCTGATCGTCAGCGTTCCGTTCTGGTTTCTTTACCGCCTGCAGGCCATGGGCGGCGGCGATGTCAAGCTGATGTTTGCCGCCGGCATGCTGTTGGGAGTCCGGCGCATTGTCACCGCTTTTCTCATCAGTCTTGGCCTGGGATCGCTGGCGGCGCTGATTCTGCTGTTGTTTTTCGGCGCCAACCGGCGTACGGAAATTCCGTTTGGACCTTTTCTGGCCGCTGGGCTGATCTTTGCCCTGCTGTTTCCTTCCGCTGCTTCGCTGACATTGTTTCAGGCTCTCTGACCGAGCCTTTTTTCTGCTCCGGACGCAGTAAAAACCAGACATAACCACCCGGAACGGACTGAAAACGACGGGATCACAGAATCTCTTTTTCCCGCTGTCCACAATCTCATGAAGCTTCTTTCATACGGATCACAGATCCGTTTTCAATCTGCCGATCCCCGCTGACTGAGGCAGACAGCAAAGAGAATCCTGATGTTCTGGCTCTGATTCAGATCATCAAAAAAAGGGCCTGGATCAGACCTCTTTTTGGATTGTGAAATACAACACCGGCATTATGCCGTCTTGCCTTCAAATTCCGCGCGGACACGGGCCAACAGCTGTGGATCCTGCGCCAATTCCACCGCGCACATCGCCAGTGCGCTGGCGCCATTCTGCAATCCCAGCCGGCCTTGCGGACTGATCGTCGCCGCCGCCATTTCTCTGGAATGTCCCCGCACCTCGCTGCCGCAGATCCGGATGTAACCATGCAAAGCCGGACACCGGTAACTGACCGCCCCGATATCGCTGGATCCGCCCGGCACCTCGTCTACCGGCTGAATTTCCGTCATTCCCAGCGCTTCGTATTGCCTGTTCAGCAGTTCACACAGCGTATAATTGATCTGATTGTCCTCATACGGGCATTCATATACCGAGGTTTTCAGCGTCGTCTCGCTCATCTGGCAAGCCCCTTCCGCACACGCGGTTGCCCGTCTGGACAGCTCCTTGGCATAGGCCATCGTCGGCGCCCGGAAATAGTATTCCAGCGAGGCATAGGCCGGGATAACGTTCGCCGCCTCTCCACCGTCTTTGATGATGCCATGAATAAAGCAGCCCGGTTCCATGAACTGCCGCAGCATGTTGATCGAAACAAACGTGCTGACTGCGGCATCCAGCGCGCTACGGCCCTGCTGCGGATGGCAGGCATGGGCATTTCTGCCGAAAAATTCAAATTTCAGCGGCATCAGCGCATTGGTTCTTCCACCCAGCCGATTTTCTGATCCCGGATGGATCATCATCGCCGCGTCAAGATCATCGAAACAGCCCTTTTCCGCCATGCGCACCTTGCCGCCGAAATTCTCCTCCGCCGGGGTTCCGATCACCCGGACCTCGCCGCCCAGCTCATCGATCACCGACTTGTAAGCTCCGCCAGCCAGAACTCCGATGGCCGCGATCAGATTATGACCGCAGCCATGTCCGACTTCTGGCAGCGCGTCATACTCGCACAGAAAGGCGATCTTGGGTCCCGGCTTGCCGGAATCGTACCGTCCGATAAAGCCGGTAGGCAGAAGATAATTTCTCTCCACCGCAAAGCCTTCCTTTTCCAGCGCTTCACAAAGCAGCGCCATCGATTCAAATTCCTGATCCCCCAGTTCGGGATGTTCATACATGGAGCAAACCAGCGCCATCCCCTGATCCAGATGGGACTGTACCCATTTTCTGCATTGTTCTTTCATCATGTCCTCCTCACTATGAAGTAATGTAACACGCAAAAGTTCAAATGTCCATCGCTTCCAGAGTCATGAAAAACAAAAAACGTCATACTGAAAACGAGGTGATACGCTTGACTTGTCATTCCGATTTTACCCGTCAGTTCTCTGCCGCCCGGCATCAGCGGCTGCCAACAGACACAAGCTTCGACGGTGTCGGCACGGTATTTGCCATGCCGCAGGGACAGGGCGAACTGATCTTTATCGTCAGCTTTGCCAAAGATGAAGTCATGGAAAAAATCATGGACATCTGATGAACTTATCGATCACAGACCCTCCTTCCCGCTCCCTGGCCTGCCAGGTTCCCTATCTGGAAGTCAGTGTTGTCAGTGACGTGCAGCAGGCGATGGAAGCGGTGCTGAGCGGCATGCTTCTGTTTCTGGCGGAGGAGGATCAGGAAGCCTGTTTGATCGATGCCCGCAGCTATCCGGTCCGGTCCATGCAGGAGCCGGAAGACGATCGGGTACTGCGGGGTTCCCGCGATGCCTTCGTCGAAACGCTGGTTTTCAATACCGCGCTGATTCGCTATGGGCCTTCTGATTCTGACCGCGCTGTTTAAAATGGCGGGGCTGATCGGCGGTACGCTGGCCATCTTCGTTCTGCAGCTGAAAACCAATACTCTCAACGGCAGCTATCTGTATCCGCTGATCCCCTTCGACGGATGCAAACTGCGTTCACTGCTGCTGCGCCAGCCGGCTCAGCACCGGTATGTTCATAAAAAAGCGGATAATCCGTTACAGATTATCCGGCTTCGATACTGTCGGAAGCTCAAACCAGAAAACCGAGCCCTGTGACAGTTGGGAATGAACGCCAAACTTCGCCTGATGCAGCTGCAGAATTTCCTTGACGATCGACAGCCCGATACCGCTGCCGGCGCTGGAACGCCTGTGCTGCTTATCCACTTTGTAATACCGTTCCCAGATGTAATCCAGCTTGTCCTCGCTGATTCCCTCGCCATGGTCTTCCACCTCAATGCGGACCTGTCCCTTCCGGACGATCTGGCGAATCTCAATCCGCCGGTCATCGGTCGAATAGTTGATCGCGTTGTTGATGAAATTGTACAGCACCTGCGCCAGGCGTTGTGAATCCGCCCGGACATAGACATTCTGATCCTGAACAAACCGAATCTCAAAACCATCCTGTTCAGTAAATTTGGTATAGCGATGCAGCACTGTCGTGATCAGCGCCGTCAGATCAAAGACTTCCAGCTTCAGCTCAATCTTGTTTTCCTGCAGCCGGGACAGATCCAGCAGATCATTGACCAGCGCCGACAGCCGGTGAGCCTCGTCAATGATAACCTGAACATTTTCCGGCGTATTTTCGCCCGGCAGATCCCGCATCATCTCGCCATAACCGCTGATCATCGTCAGCGGAGTTCTGAGATCATGAGATACGTTGGCGATCAGATCCCGCCGCATCTGATCCACTTCCTTCAGCTTTTTGGTCGTGTGGTTCATCGTGTCGTTGAGCTGGGTGATCTCCTGATAACCGCTGCCGGTAAAGACAATATCGTAGTCCCCTTCCGCCATTCTGCGCGCACTCTCATTAATTTTAACGATCGGCTTGACAATTTTGCGCGACATCAACAGCGCCAGTCCGACAGAAGCCGCAATCACAATCATTGAAATGTAGACGAGCTGGGTTTTCAGTGTTTCCGTAGTCGCATTGACCGGCGTAATGTGCGTATTGACCAGGATCGTCGCCTTGTTTCCGGCCCCCGTATCCACGACCCGGGTATAGATCAGATCCTTGGAACCGTCCCGGCGGATCAGATTGACGTTGTAGGGAAACGTGCTGATCGCCGCCTCATTGACAATTTCCAGATAAGAACCGTTGTTGTTTTCCGCCTTCTGATAATAGTTCAGAAGTTCATCCGTACTCAGCTGGTTGATCTGACATCCCATGTAATTGATCGTTTTGATCTCGGTAAAACCGTTCAGCACCCGAATGCAGGCGTCGTTCTGTCTTGCCTGCTGAAGGATTATATCGCTGATATTTTCACTGTCCAGGCTCATCGCCACCGTGTTGGCGATTTTTTCAATTCCTTCAATCTTATAGCGCTGATAAAAACTGTCCAGAAATACAACCTGAAAAATCCACAACAGCGCCAGCAGCGCCAGCACAAACGTCAGAAGATAGCGGACCAGCTTCCATTGCAGGCTAGTTTCCGTTTTCAAATCGATAGCCTACCCCTCTGAGCGTCGTAATATAGCGGCTGTATTCTCTGAGATTTTTTCTCAACAGCTTGATGTGGGTATCCAGCGTTCGCTCATCGCCGAAGAAATCATAGCCCCAGACATTCTGCAGCAGTTTTTCTCTTGTCAGAGCGATTCCCCTGTTTTTAACAAGATAAAACAGAAGATCATATTCTTTTGGCGAAAGATTCAGCTTTTCATCCTTGATCTTGACAATCCGACCGGTAAAATCGATCGTCAGATCCTGAATCTTGATCACCTCTTTTTTCTCACTCTGACTTGTCCGCTTCAAAATCGCATGAATTCGCATCATCAGCTCCTTCGGCGAAAACGGCTTGACGACGTAATCATCCACCCCCAGATCAAAACCATGGATTTTATCGTATTCTTCTCCCAGCGCGGAAAGCAGAATAATCGGGATCGATTCATGCGTTTTTCGAATTTCCCGGCAGGCGGAAAACCCATCCAGATTCGGCATCATGATATCCATGATGATCAGATCAAAATTCTGCTGGTTGGCCTTGTCTACCGCCTCCAGCCCGTCGCTGGCCTCAGTCACATCAAACCCCTCGTACTCTCCGTATTTGCGAATCATCTGACGGATTTTGGCTTCGTCATCCACTACCAGTATTTTTACCATGACTGCACCACCTTTCCAGTTGTTATTTTCGTTATTATCTTAAACAAAGCAAGTGAATTCTGCGTGAATTTTTATTCAATGCCAATCTGCTGCAACCATTGCCGCCAGTTTTCATCCCGGGCAACAAAAATCACTCCCTGCTGACGGCGCTGAGAATCATAATAGGACAGATAAAGATACTCATCCGAGGAAACCGGCGCCTGTGTCAGCTGCGTCGGCAGATGAAGCTGCAGGTATTCGGTCAGCAGCTGATTGAACTGCGTGTCGCTCAGACCGCTGGCCTCACGCAGATCTTCCACTTCCGTATCATACATGCTGTAATATTCCAGCATTGCCGCCCGATCGCCATAATCCTGAATGAACTGGGTGTTGACAAACGATCCATACATCTGGAAAACCGACTGATAACGGAACAGATCCACGCTTTGTTCTACCCTCTCCCCTGCTTCAAAGGAAATCAGCGACAGCGTAAAATAACAGAGGCTGCTGCCGGTCAGATCGCGGCAGGCAATCTGCGGCTTCTGCTGCAGCAGTTCGGTGAATTCCTGCTGCTGCACTTCCTGCTGAATCCTGCCGGTAAGCTGATGAATCTGATCCTGGCTCAGCGTCACCGGCGAACCGTTAAGCTGAATCTGTTTTACCCGGTCCGCGCCGATATCGCGATACAGACTCTGATACTGCATGTTCTGCGCCAGAACGTTTTCCAGCTGACGGCGCTGATCGGCATTAAAATAGATCATGAAATCCGAACTGCCGCTGTCCTCATAAAAACGGACATAATACGAAGCCCCGTCCTGAGTATAATCCGGCGTCTGAGCACCGCTTTGAAAAATCAGCGAGATCAGCTGCGGATCGGTCAGCTTCAGCTGCAGCAGCGGCGATTGCTGCAGCGCCATGGAAGAGGTCATCGGAACAACGCTGACCGCTTCAACCTCCGCCAGTTCGATCTGCCTTCCCGCTTCCCGGCGGATCAGCATGCGGATCGGAAAACGAATCATGCAGGCAGCCAGCACTACAGCCAGAAAGCTCAGCACCGTGCGCCGCAGGATGACGACTTCCCGATGCGCCAGATAATCATACAGATGATAAAGAATCAGAAGAATCCCGCCGTAAAGCAAGGCGGAGAACCAGTCGTGCATGCCCAGCGTATAGAAAATCGGCGTAAACAGCGCAATCCGCAATCCTTCATGCGCGCCTTCGCTGATAAACGAGGTTTCCGCTACCTCCACCCGGCGGCGCTGAAACGCGACCAGCCCCAGCAGCGAAGCAGCCAGTGTTTCCACGATCATCACCGGACAATGGGTATAGGCGTAACTGTCGGCGGAATAATACGTATCCATCCTCAAAGGCATGCCGGTCAGCTCACTGAAGGCGATGTAGGGAATTGTTTCCAGGGTGGATGAAGATTGCGGAATTCTCGTATACAACGGCTCGGTCAGCGTTTCTGTCGCCCTCTTGCTGTAATCCAGATCAGCACCGCTGTAAAACAGAGACTGCGCCGTATACTGCAGCCAGCCCGGCAGAAGAATCAGAACCAGCACCAGTGTCAGCTGCACAAACCGATTGCCGGTCAGACTGACCGCCAGACAGCTGAAAGCATAGACCATCAGCTGCGCCAGCCCCCACAGAATCAGAAACCGGGCCGCCAGGCCGTCATCCGTCACCAGCTGCGGATTTTGCAGCAGCGTAACATGAACCAACACTGTCGCCAGCATCACATTCAGCATCAGAAAACCGGCGCCGCCGATCAGATTGGTCAGATAGAGCGTGCGGCGAGGAACCGGCGAGGAAAACAGCAGATCCGATTTCTTACGGCTGAACAGAAAATCAAACAGCAGCATGGACACCGCGATCGGAAACAGAAAGCAGGCCAGAACGCTGACCACCCCTGACAGCTGAGAAAAATCCACGATCAGATCGTATGACTGACGCTGGCTCAGTGAAAAACACTGCACCAGCATCCCGGCCTGGTAGATCAGCGTCGTGATCAGAAGCGCTCCCTGACAGCTCCTGAAATTCTGACGAAACAGCCGGAAATCAAAGACGGAGCGCATCAAATTCATAACCGCAGCCCTCCATTTCATAAATAAAGACTTCCTCCAGCGAAAGCGGCAAGAGATCCAGAATGATCGGATCCTTGCTTTGTAAGACATCGTAAACCAGCTCACGATCCCCCTTGATGATCATCGTCGCTACAGATCCGCTTTTTTTATAGTACAGCACCTTCAGCTGACGGAAAGTTTCCCGACCGAAATCACGATCCTTCAGCGCAATCTGAACCTTGAACATCTCCGTTTTCATCGACTCAATGTCGCTTTCAAACAGAATCCGGCCCTCATAAAGCAAACCCATATGATCGCACAGATCTTCCAGCTCGCGCAGATTGTGCGAAGTCAGCAGCACAGTGGAACCGCGCTGGGCCACATCCTCCTCCAGTACGCTTTTGACAAAGGAACGCATGACCGGATCCAGTCCGTCAAACGTTTCATCAAAGAAAAAGTAACGGGCCCGCGTCGCCAGGGCCAGAATCAGTGCGCCCTGGCGTTTCATTCCCTTGGAGAAATTGTGAATCCGGGCCTGCGTATCCAGCCTGAAATGCGAACAGAGCGAACGGAACCGGTCATAATCAAAGTGTTCATAAAGTCCGGCATAATAATCCGCCATCATGCTGAAATTGTAATTGGGAAAAAAATACAGTTCATCGGGAATGAAAACGATTTCCCGTTTTACCCGGGGATTGTCAAAAACCGGCTCTCCCCTGATTTCCGCCTTGCCCTCGCTTGGCTGATATACCCCCGCCAGCAGACGCAGAAACGTGGATTTACCGGCTCCGTTGGCGCCGACCAGGCCATAGATACTGCCTTCTTTGATCTGACAGTTCATCTGCCGGATGACCGGCTTGCCACGAAACTTCTTACCCAGGTTTTCCGCAATGATCATATCGTTTCCTCCCCGCCCTGTTTCTTTCATTATAGCTGAGCCACGCCGGCAAACCAAGGCAGAATTTCTTAATCCTTTATGACAGACACCCCTCAGAAAACAGGCCGTAATCCGCTTCTTCCCATCGCTCGGAATGCTCCAACGCATCTCTGTTGCAGAACCTGAAGTTCAATACAAAGAAAAATCCGGATGCTTCCCCTTTTTTCAGTTCAGCAGCGGACCTTAAAAAGCGGCAGCGGTCAGACGCCGTGCTTCTGCGGCCTGATCCTGGTTGGGATGAATTCCATGGCCGCCCGCGACGCAAGCGCGTCTTTGCCCGGGCGCCAATCCTGCCCGGACAGACGCTTCTGCCAGAAAATCCGGATTATCGTTCATCCCGTTCTTTCTTTGAAGTCAGCGAAGCAGTTTGATCACCATGGACCGGGTAATATCACGAATCGACAGAAAGAGATAGTCGGTATGCGACCGTTTCAGCGCTTCCTTCTGTTTCTCAGTAACTACTGTATACGGATAAATTCCAAACATGAACGGGAAAAACGCAAAGATGAATTCCTGCTGATCGCTCGCTGTCATCTGCGGGAAAAACTTCTTCAGACAGCGGCGTACTGCCCGCATGGAATTACCGTAAGCTGTTTTGAACGCCACCAGATTCTCCATCCGGCTGTTGGCCTCCATATCATAGTGATTCATCGACAGCAGCTTCAGCAGCCGGCGCCGCCGCTGCAGAGAAAGAGCCAGTTCGTCGGCAAACTGTTCGGCGGTCAGCGTCTGATGACTGGCGCAGATTTCGTTCAGATCCGCAATCCAGGCTTCATACTCCTGTTGCAGCAAGGCAAGAAAAATCTCTTCTTTCGTATGAAAGTAATAATAGATCAGCGTGCGGGTAAAGGACGTTTTCGCACCAATTTCCTTGAGTGTCACATCCTTGAAATTCATCGTTTCGTACAGTTGCGCACAGACACGAATGATCTCCTCTTTTCTGGCCTGAGCCAACTCTTCCGAATTCTTTGCCACAGCGCTTCCTTCCCCCTCACAAACCCGGATCAGCGATAACCACAATCCGATACAGCGATTATACCCGATTGCTGACACCATGTCAAACAAGGCTGATTCCGCTTCATTTGATCAAAAGAAAAGGAAGAAAGACCGCTTTGTCAATGGCGTGTCTTTCTTCCGCTTTCCTTATTTTGAACAATGGCAGGAATGACCTTCGTGATGCTCGTGATGGCTGCAGACAGCGGTTGGATCATCGCTGATCTCTCCCTGCGCAAATCGCTGCGCCTGCTGCAGCGCATCGCCGCCAACCCCACGGATCACCTGAATTCCGGCGGCCGTCAGCGCATTGTAAGCGCCCTGTCCCAGATTCAGGCAGAGACAGCACTGCACCTGATGCCGCTGCAGAAAGCCAGCCAGTGCGCCATGCCCTGCGCCGGCAGTCTCCACCACCGTCGGGTTGAGCAGCTGCCCCTTTTCTACCTCGGCGATCAGAAATGCCGGTGTTTTTCCAAAGTGGGCAAACACTTCGCCCTTTTCAAACGGTATTGCGATTTTCATTTCAGAAGCTCCTCAATCCGGACCGCCGCTCCCTGCAGCCAGTCCCCCTCTGTCTGTTCAATCTTTCCGGCGTCGCTCAAAGCGGCAAACTGCGGCTGGATCGGCAGCCGGTCAAGAATCGTCAAGCCTTTTTCCGCCGCCACCTCATCCAGACGGCTATGCCCGAATACCTCAATTTTGCGCCCGCAGTCCGGGCATTCCAGATAGCTCATGTTTTCCACGACTCCCAACACCGGGATATTCATCATGCCGGCCATGTTGACTGCCTTGGCCACAATCATCGAAACGAGCTCCTGCGGTGACGTTACGACAATAATGCCATCCAGCGGCAGCGACTGAAATACGGTCAGCGGCACATCGCCGGTTCCCGGCGGCATATCGACAAACAGGACATCCACATCCGACCAGATCACTTCGCTGTAAAACTGCTTGACCACCCCGGCCAGAATCGGTCCCCGCCAGATAACCGGCGTTTCCTCGCTGTCCAGCATCAGATTGACAGACATCAGCTGAATGCCGGTCGTACTGACCGCCGGCAGAATGCCGTCATCCGTTCCATAAGCCTGACCATGAATGCCAAACATCTTCGGAATGGATGGACCGGTAATGTCCGCATCCAGCACCGCGCTGTGATAACCACGCCGCTGCATGGCCACCGCCATCAGCGACGTCACTAACGATTTGCCGACACCGCCCTTGCCGCTGACAATGCCGATGATTTTTCTGATGCTGCTTTTGGGATTGGCCTTTTCCAGAAAACTTTCCGGAGCCTGACGGCTGGCGCAGTTGGCGCTGCAGCTGCCGCAATCGTGATTGCAAGTTTCACTCATCGTATTCAACCTCATTCTTTCCTGTATTTCGTGGTTATTATAGCACCGCTGCACAAAAGAATCCATGTTCATGCCAAAAGAGCGCTCCGTTGCCGGAAACGCTCTTTCTTTCAGAATGAAATGATCTCAGCACTTGGCTCCGCCGGTCAGATGCAGCGGCGCGTTGAGAATTTCCTCCTTGCGCTGCAATACCTCGTCGCTCATCAGCTGAGCGACAAAGTTGTCGAAGCCGATCCGATCCAGCGTAATGCCGAATCGTTCGCCGGTTTTTCCCTGTTCCCGATACAGCAATAACGCCTTTTCAATGATCTTCATGACTTCTTCTTCCGAATAAATTCCCGGCAGCGGCGTACCCGGACGGGTAGCCTTGCCCCATTTGCCGCCCAGATAGATTTTAAAGCCATAGCGACCTTCCTCGATCGCATCAAAATGACATTTTCCACAGCACAGGCCGCAGTTGTTGCACAGCTTGTCATCGATCTGCAATACCCCGTCAACAACCCGGGCCGCTTTCATCGGACAGGCAGCTTCCACCGCGCATTTCTTGCAGCCGTTGCACAGATCCGGATCGTAATGAACCTGATGCTGGCCTACAATACCCAAATCGTTCAGATCCGGCTTGACGCAGTTATTCGGACAGCCGCCCACGGCGATTTTAAATTTGTGCGGCAGTTTGACGTCGTACCATTTGACATAGAATTCTTCATGAATCTTACGGGCAAACCCCTGAGTATCCGCCAGACCGAAATGACAGGTCGTTCCCTTGCAGCTCACAACCGGACGAACCCGGGATCCCGTTCCGCCGGTCACCAGACCGGTTTTGGCCAGCTGCTGCTGTACTGTTTCAATATCGTCATAGTGAATGCCCGGCACCTCCACCGTCAGCCGGGTCGTAAACGCCATCGTTCCCGCGCCATATTCACGGGCAATGCGGCAGATGTTTTCCATCTGTTCCGCCGTCAGCGTTCCGTTTTCCGTAATAATACGGGCAGAAAAGCGATCTGTCTGTTTGTTGCGCAAAAAACCCATACCTTTGACACGAGTCACATCTTCCGGTTTTAACGTCATTGTCTCTTCTCTCTCTTTCTCTTTGAAATTCGTTTCTTACTCTTCTTGCAGCGGCGTAAACTGCGTTCCGCCTTCCAGGACTACGGTATTGTCAATCCCCGCCTGACGCAGACGATTCTGTGTCAGATACGCTTTGCGGCCACGGTTGCAGACCAGCACCGCCGTCTGATTTTCATCCAGCGCCAATGCGGAAGGATCCATCGCCGTGTAATCGAAATACGGATGTCCGGGCAGCGACGGCGTGCTGGAAACGTCCACAAGAGTCGCCTTCTGCAGCGTTTCCGTGAGCTGTCCCGGATTGATGGAACAAAGCCGGCCGCTCATTTTGTTGTCCAGCAGCTGCGCTGCCAGCACTACCGGATGAATCGCGGTGGAATATGGCGGCGCATAGGCAAAATCGATATCCAAAAGATCCGCGACCGATGCCTTCATCGCCAGCGCCATGACGACGATATCCACGCATTTGTCCACGTTGGAAAAGCCCACGATCTGAGCGCCCAGTAGCCGGCCGGTCTTCTTTTCCGCGATCAGTTTGATCATCAGCATCCGCGCATCAGGATAATATCCGGCGTGATCTTCCGTCACCGCCAAAACGCTCTGCGCTTCCAGCCCGTTGTGCCGACATTGTTTCTCATTCAGTCCGCAGCGGGCGGCACTCAGCGTTCCCAGCTTGACGATCGCCGTTCCCAGCGAACCATGATAGGTTTTATCATTTCCTGCCAGCGTCTGGCCCAATAACCGCCCTTCCAGATTGGCTGTTGAACCCATGGCAAACCACTGATCCTGGCCGGTCATTCGGTTGACGACCGAAACGCAGTCGCCGGCCGCATAGATATTCGGGATATTGGTCTGCAGATGAGCGTTCACCCGGATCGTCCGGTCAGGATTCAATTCAATACCGCTGCCCTGCAGAAATTCCGTATTCGGGCGAATGCCGGCTGCCAGAATCACCGCATCACATTTCATGGCCCGCCGCGAAGTGACGACCTTTTCGACCTGATCCTGACCTTCGATTTTTTCTACCCGAACCCCGGTAAAGGTCATGATTCCCATCTCGGCCAGATGCCGGTCGATATACTCCGCCATTTCCGGATCAAAAGGGGTCAGAATCTGATCTGCGGCTTCAATCACACTGACGCGAACGCCGCTCGCCGCCAGATTCTCCGCGATTTCCAGTCCGATAAACCCCGCTCCGACAACACAGACGCGCTTCAGGCCCTGCTCTTCTATCGCGGTGCGAATAGCGATGGCATCCTGCGGCGTGCGCAGCGTAAAGACGTTGTTGAGCTCTGTTCCCTCAATCGGCGGAACAAACGGACGGGCTCCGGTTGCGATGACCAGCTTGTCATAGCTGACGGTTTCCTGACTGCCGTCAGGACTCTGCACGGTCAGTTCATTCCGCGCCGGATCCACATGAACCGCTTCCCGCTGGACATGAACTCGGACACCGGTCGCTTTTTCAAAGCTTTCCGGAGTGTTGACCGTCAGCTGTTCCTTCCTGGCAATCACCCCTGACAGATAATACGGAAGTCCGCATCCGGCATAGGAAATCTGGCTGCCCTTGGTGTAAATTTCCACCTCGGCCGTAGCGCATTCCCGCTTCAGTTTGGCTGCCGTTTTGGTTCCGGCCGCAACGGCGCCCAGTACGACGACTTTCATCTCATCACCCTCTCTTCGAATCTTTCATCCATATTTACAGTTTAAATCTTGAATCAAAAAAGGTAAACTATTAAAATACAATTGAAATTATAGGTATTCACCTATGAATGGAGGTTTTTATGAATATCCGCCATCTGCGCGTTTTTACCGAAGTCTGCCGCTGCGGCAGCATGAGTCAGGCAGCCCGTAACCTGTATATCGCCCAACCCTCCGTCAGCCAGACGATCAGCGAACTGGAGCATCATTTTCATATCCGGATTTTTGAACGTTACGGACGCAGTCTCTATCTGACCGGCGAAGGAAAAAAACTGCTGGAATACGCTTCTCATATCACCTCGCTGTTTGATGAAATGGAACAGACGATGAAAGCTGATCCTGACCATCAAAAGCTCCGCATGGGCGCAACTGTGACCGTCGGCACCTGTCTGATGCCGCAGCTGCAGCAGCGATATCAGCAGAAATTCAGCATGCTTGAGTTCAACGTCATCGTGGAAAATACCCGTGAAATTGAAAAGAAAATCGCCTCCAACGAACTGGACCTGGCCATTGTTGAAGGACAGATTGAAAACACCGAACTGCTTCAGATTCCTGTCCGTGACGATCAGCTGATGCTGGCCTGCGGAAAAGATCATCCCTTCTTTCATCGAACCAGCGTCATTCCCCGCCAGCTGATCGGTCAGCCGATGATCCTGCGGGAAAAAGGCAGCGGAACCCGCGATATTTTTGAACGTCAGATGAATGAACTGGAACTGCCGATTCGGGAGCGGTGGACATGCAACAACGCGGAAGCGATCAAAAACGCAGTAATCCACGGACTGGGACTGACCGTGATCTCATCCCTGCTGATTCGTAAAGAAGTTGAATCCGGCATTCTGCATGCACTGTCGATCAGTGGTTTTCATCTGGAACGCACTTTCCGTCTGATCTATCACAAAAACAAATATCTTTCACCGCTGATGCAGCAGGTGATTCAGCAGATCGAACAGGATTGCAAGGCAATGTGATTTCTCTATGGCTGAAAGCAAAACGGGATAAGGCAACGCTATGGCGATGTGTTCCCTTCCTGATCAGGCGTTTTGATAACAGGTTTCATCATCTGTTCCTTTACTGCCTCTGCTTATCCTATTTTTTTCTTATTCTTCCATACTCTCTGTCTAATTCAGCCTGTAAAGCCTTGAGCTCAGATCGATATTCATTTGAGCAACCATCCAAGCCGTGCATACTGTTTTTATGCTTATGAAACAATTTATCCACTTCCGCTTTATACCATGAAAATAGTTTGTTGCTTTCTTCCTCAAAATTCATCGCAGCCACCTCTCATACAAGTCATTGTACTCTTTTGCCGGTATTCGATTAATTTCATTATACTCTGTTTTCTCGAAATCCAAATCCAACTCAAAAGCTTTCTTTATTATATCGAGCCTGTACTCAGGCATAAGTTTCTTTGATATTTATAAGTTTTTTCTCACATGATTATTGCACAATTATATTCTAATTTTTGCACGATTTTTGCACGATTTTTGCACGAAAACAGATTGATTCAAGTTGATTGAAATTGACTAGAATAAGATTAAAGCATTAAAAAAGCCCCTTGTTAAGGGCTTTTATTGACTACGATTGATTGAGATTGATCGTAGTTCTATCTAAAATGGTGACTCGTACGGGATTTGAACCCGTGAATGACGCCTTGAGAGGGCGCTGTGTTAACCGTTTCACCAACGAGCCATGTGCTTTACTATAATACACTAACAGAATCAGAAAAACAAGTCAAAATGAAAAAAACTTGGTCTTTATGAAAAAAAGCCCTGCAGTCTTTCTGCCATCAGAAGCAGAACAGACTGCAGGACAAAATGCCTTTCGTTTATTTCGCCAGCGCAGTTTTCGCTGTTTCCACAATCGCCTTGAAGCCCTTTTCATCATGAATGGCGATTTCCGAAAGCATTTTCCGGTTGATCGTCACTCCGGCCAGCTTCAGGCCGTGCATCAGCTGCGAATAGCTGATTTCATTCATCCGGGCCGCCGCATTGATACGGGCGATCCACAGTTTGCGCATATCGCGTTTCAGCTGCTTACGGCCAATGTAGGAATAACGCAGCGAGCGCATAACCTGCTCATGAGCTGTACGATAAAGCAGATGCTTCGATCCAAAATAGCCCTTGGCTAATTTTAATGTTTTCTTTCTTCTGGCACGGGCCACCGTTCCACCTTTAACTCTTGGCATATTCTAACGTCCTCCTTCAATTAGTCCTGCAGCAAGTGCTTAATGCGCTTGTAATCAGACGGATCAATCATCGCCGGTTTTCTCAGATGCACTTTCTGCTTATGCGTCTTGTTCGCTGCAAAATGGGAAATGTAAGCGTGGCTCCTCTTCAGCTTTCCGCTGCCGGTTCTTTTGACACGCTTGGCCAGCGCCTTTTTTGTTTTCATTTTTGGCATAATCAAGTCCTCCTGTACTTTCTATTTCTTTTTCGGTGTCAGAACAGATGACATCGTATTGCCCTCCAGGGCCGGAGCTTTCTCAACCGTTGCAATGTCCGACATCTGTTCGATGAAATTCTTCATAACCTTTTTGCCTACTTCCAGGCGAGTGATCAAACGGCCTCTGAAGCGCATGTCGATTTTGACCTTCATGCCGCCTTCCACCCATTTGCGGGCCTGGCGGAGCTTGGTATCAAAATCATGCTGATCAATGACCGGAGACAGACGCATTGGCTTGACTTCCGTCACGTGCTGATTCCGCTTTGCTTCCTTCGCTTTTTTCTGAGCTTCAAACCGGTACCGGCCGTAATCCAGAATTTTGCATACCGGCGGATTTCCGTTCGGCGCGACACAAAGCAGATCCATTTCAAACTCGTAAGCCTTTTCCAGTGCTTCCCGGCGCATCATGACGCCCAGCTGTTCTCCCTTGGGGCCAATGACTAAGACTTCCTTGAATCGAATGTTCTCATTGACCAGATCATCGTTGGTCATGACTTTCTTGCTAATAAACGACACCTCCATCATGCAAAAAAGCAGATACTCCCAGAGTACCCGCTTCCACTTAAACACATCGTTTGTGCTGCAGCATTGACCCAAGTTAGAAAACATCAGGTGAGAAGGGGTACTTCTACTTTCTACATACTTTATCTTGCCCTGCTACTTTACCATTGTTTTCATCCTTTGTCAAAGGCTTTTTTCTTTTTGACGCTATTTTCCATTCAAAAACTGCCGCAGCGCCGCCTGATGCCGCCGGCCATCCTGCAATCCCTGCTGATAAAGCGCATGCAGCTCGCTGCGGTCTTTTTCCAGCCGTCCGATCGATACCGGCTGCTCAGGCTGAATGACATACACGCTGCCCTGCTGGCGCAGATGCTCGATCCATTGCAGCGTCTGGTTGTAACGAACGTGCCGGTCAGCCAGCTTTTCAATCAGTTTCGGATACCGGTAATATTTGGCCTTCAGCAGCGGCATCAGAGCGTTGGGCTTTTTGCGGTATTGACGACATTGGGTTAAGACCACCACAACCCGGCTGCAGCCCTGATGAAAGGCTTCCCCTACCGGAATGGAATCGCTGATGCCGCCATCCAGATACGGTTTGCCATCGATAAGAACAGGTCGCGACAGCAGCGGCAGAGAACTGGAAGCCCGCAAAACGACGACATCCCGATGCATGTCCTGAATCAGCGGGTATTCCGCCTCACCGGTTTCCATATTGGTAATCACTGCCCGAAACCAGCCCGGATACTGATCAAACGCTTCATAATCATATGGATCCAGCTGATTGGGAATCGTATCATACAGCATCTGAGCGCCAAAATAATCGCCTGTTTTCATCCAGGAACGAAAACTGCCATAGCGCCAGTCTTTCAGATAGGCCACATTCACCCGATAGGCCCGTCCTTTCTGGCCGGAAAGATAGCTGGCAGCATGGCAGCTTCCTGCCGAAACGCCAAGGCATCCATCAAACTCCAGTCGGGCTTCCAAAAAGGCATCCAGCACTCCGGCCGTATAGACTCCGCGCATGCCTCCCCCTTCCAGAACCAGTCCATTTTTATTTCTGTCCATTCTTCTTCCGTCTCCTCCCTTCCGCTGCGCTGCAGCTGTCGAATCTGCAAAAAAGAAAAACCGGAAAATTTCCGGCAGGATCAGAAAATGAATCCGTTCACTCTGACGTCCACAAGATTGCACTTGAGACTGGTCATCTGAAGGATATTCTGAAAAATCCGCGTCTGCAGCGATTCACAAACCTCGTTGACATTCGCGCCATACTTCACCTTGATTTCCGCCACAACATTCAGACGGTTGTTGGCGATTTTACACTGAATCGGCTTTTTCAGCGCTGTCGGTTCGATAGCGACCGCCTGTTCCACGTCGTCGATGGAAATCTGAGCAATCGTTTCAAAAACCCCTTTGGACAGAGCGATCAAGCCGTTTCCTTCTTCTTTGTTCTGAATCTGAATATATTCCTGAGCCAATTCATTCACCTTCTTTGCCCTTATTATAGCAAAGATTCCCGTACTTGCCAAAGGAAAAGATCACCGTCCTGTTTTTTATCCATCCGGATTACTGAAACGTGACTTCCGGAATCTGCTGTCCATCCATCAGCGACGAGACAATTTTCATAATCAGAGAAGCGTTGTCCGTTCCTTCCAGCGATTTCGGACAGGCAACCCGGATGAGATCATCATCCAGCTCTGCCAGACAGCCATCCAGACCGTTTTCTGTCAAGGCGTTGACAATGGCCAGTTCCGTCTGCTGCGTCTGCTGAATCTGATCCACCTGCTGCAGCGCTTCCTGTTTTTGTTCCGTGGTAGCTGAACCGGAGGAAACGGTCGCTTCATTGTTCTGAATTTCCGTATTGCGTTTTTCATCCAGCTGCTGCTGCATTGTCTGCAGCGGATCTTCCTCTTCCGTCTGGCCAGTCAGCAGCTCATCCGGATTCAGCTGGCTCTGATCTGCCGGCAAGGTTACATAATAAACGGAAAGCATCAGAATCAGAGTGAATAAGGTAAGAAATGCAAATGCCTGTTTGTTCATATCACGGCCTCCTGCTCATTCGTACTTTATGCCCAAATGGCCGCCGATATGAAAAAAAGTGCCCTACAGAAACAGGGCACAGATGCTGTGCTTAAGGCCGGACAGGATTTCCGCGCGCCGCTGGCTGTACTGACCGCTTTGCGAAATCGTGCTCTCCAGCTCATCCACCCGCTCATGAAACAGATTCATGATCTGAAGCAGACGATCTTCATGCACAATCTCGATTTTACCAACCTCCACCATGGCTTCGGCGACACTGCGCAGAAGATCGTCCCGGATCGTTTGCGCAATCACGCTGCCCAGCGATTCAAATTTTCCCTGATACCACAGGCGGTTGACAATCAGTGACTTCAACACCTCGACAAACATCGTAAAATCCTGAATGTTGTTGCCCGGCTGAATAGCAAACAGCATGACAAAAAAGACATGCCACTCAAAATCAATGTTGATGATATTCTGCCAGTATCGTCCCAGCACATCACAGAACGGATCATAATGAACAAATTCCTTTTCCAGCATAATCGGTTCGGTAAAATCAAGATCGCTGATTTTCAGCAGGTTGAAGTGCTCAAAATAATCGACCATTTTCTGCTGAGGGTGGTCAGACTGGACGAAATCCTTGATGTAGATGTACTGACTGAGCACCGCGCTGCATTTCTTAAAATCCGTTGTAAATCCAATGGATTCAATCATTTTCAGCGAATACAGATCGCTGATCGACTTGGCCATGAACATTTTGAAACCGCGTTCGCTCATCCCGATATCCTGATCCTTGTTCTGATTGAGAATCTGAGTATGAACAATCTGCAGCTGATGATCTACAACGTCCAGGTTATCACGAATGGAAGCCAGCAGATCTTTCATGAACCCATCAAACATCACATACTGCGTATTTTTATAGACGACCTGATGCTCAATCTCGCTCCAGAATGAATGCACCAGCGATTTGATCTGCAGTTCAAAATTGACCTTTTTCCCGTTGAACAGATAATACCCGTCGATACGGTAAATCGTAAAGCCATTGCGCTGCAGCTGCGGCTGCGGCATGGCCAGATTCAGATAGAGCTGCGGATACAGCACGCATTGCGCATAGGATTGCGGTCCGGTGTATTCAAACTGATGACTGATCGCGTTGTAAACCCGGTTTTCATCGCTGATAAACCGGCACTCCACCGTCAAGCCGATCAGATCCGGCAGAAAATCCAGAACTTCCTCTCCACTCTTGAAATTCAGATAATATTTGTTGCGGATGATTTTTTCTTTCAGAGAACCGATGGATTTGATCCGGGAACTGAAACCGACCACAACATCCATCGTATCTTCAAGCAGATGTTCAAAACAGCTTTTGATCGACCCTTCTACATACTGATAGGCGGGATTGTTCAGATCAAGCAGTCTGACCGTATCGTCGATCAGATCAAACAGTTCCAGACGCATCCGTCAGTCCTCCTTTCAGCGCAGCCGCAGTCCTTTCGGATATTTGTTTTTGATCTGCTGTCCATCGCTTTTGCCGAAACCGACGGGATAAGATTGAAAAGCAAGACAGACATAGCCGCGTTCAGCGGACAGATTCAGCGCTTCTCCTTTCAGAAAGCACTGCAGCTGTTTTGAATCCAGCGAAATCTGATGTCTTCTTACCCCATCCAGCAAAGCGGCCGTATAAAAGTGCTGATGCGGCTCCAGGCGGTTTTTCATCAGTTCGCCGACCTGAATTCCCTGCCGCAGTACCCGGATTTTTTTCAGCTCGAAAAAAGGATGCCGCTGAATGTAAGCCTGATCCCCGCACATCCGCTTATATAGCGGTGGAATTTCCGTCAGCTGATCCTCAAGAAACGCGGAAAACTCCGCCGGCACCGGCCGCTCCGGCAGCGTTTTCTTCGCCGCGGCCGGATTGGCGCTGAGCCGTCTGAGACGGGCGATGAAATGTCCCTCTCCCCCATCCATCGGCCAGATACGACGAACCCGGCTGCTGTCAAACCCCGCCAGTTCAACCCCCGGACGGCCGAAGTCCACCGCACAATCCAGCAGTTCCATATCCGGATGGTCTGCCAGAAAAGAAGCGATGACCTCCTCGTTTTCCTCGCGGGAATAGGTGCAGGTAGAATAAACGAGAATTCCCTCCTGTTTCAGCGCATGATAGGCACAGTCCAGAATTTTCCGCTGCCGCCGTGCGCAGGCATGCACATGTTCCACAGACCAGTCCTGCAGCGCCTGATCTTCCTTTTTGAACATCCCTTCACCGCTGCAGGGAGCATCGACCAGCACCTTATCCATCCATCCGCAAACGGCCTGACACACTTGATCCGGCGAAGCGCAGGTCAGCGTCGCCTCTCCCACTCCCAGCCGTTCGCAGTTGCTCAGCAGAATCCGGGCCCGGTCCGGATCAATCTCATTGCTGATCAGATATCCCTCATGATTGAGCCGGGCTGCAATCTGCGTGCTTTTGCCGCCCGGCGCCGCACACAGATCCAAAACCCATTCTCCCGGCTGAGGATCCAGCACCGTCACCGCGGAAGAGGCGGACGGCTCCTGCAGATAAAACAGTCCCTGACGATGCTCTATGGTATTGCCCAGCGGCGGACAGGAAGAAGCGGCAATCAGCCCCTCCGGAGCAAATGGCGACGGCGTCAGCGGCAGATCCAGCTGCCGGCGCAGTTGATCAACGCCGATTTTCAGCGTATTCACGCGCAAACCGCGGTATACCGGCTGAGAGAGCGTCTGCACATATTGCTGCGTTTGCTGCGCTCCCAGCATCTGCTCGATCCGTTTCAGAAACACTTCATTCATCATCGTGCTCCTGAAAATAATCGCGTACTGCCTGCCGGTCACGCTGCAGCTGCTCCAGCAGTTCTTCCAGCGAATCAAAACGCTGCTCCGGGCGAATACGGCGATAGAAGAACAGCCGCAGCGGACAGCCGTACAGATCCTGACTGCAGTCCAGCAGATGCGCTTCCACCGACAGCTGACGAACCGGATTGCAGGTCGGGTTATGCCCGATATTGATCATGGCCATCCAGCGCTGCGGTCCGCTTTCCGCCCGACCGATATACACTCCCCGCAAAGGCAGAATCATCTCGTCGCTGTAATCCAGATTGGCCGTTGGAAATCCCCACTGACTTCCCTTGTGACGGCCATGAATCACCGTTCCTTCTATCTCATATGGATAGCCAAGCAGCCGGCGCGCATCCTCCACCGCACCCTCTTCAATACAGCGGCTGATACGGCTGGAGCTGATCTTTCCCTGTTCGTCGCTGACCGCCTCAATCACCGCCACCTCAAAACGGCCGGCTGCTTCCTGCCGCAGAGAATCGGCATTGCCTTTTCCCCGCGCTCCATAATGAAAATCAAATCCGCACACCAGCGCCTTCAGCCGGCAGCGCCGAAGCAGCATTTCAGTGAATTCCTCCGGCGGCAAAGCCGCCATCTCGGTGGTAAAATCCAGAATGATGACTCGTTCGATTCCTCTTTTTTCCGCCAGGGCGATCCGCTGTGTCATCGTCGTCAGATGACGGACCTTTTGCGCTTTGCCGGTTGTGATCCAGGGATCAGGCGAAAAGGTAATCAACGCGCTTTCACAGCCGTATTGCTCCGCCAGCTCTATCGTTTTGTCCAGCAGGGCCTGATGACCGCGATGCAGACCGTCAAAATACCCGATACAGGCGCAGAGATCACGATCGCATTGTTCCTGCTGATGCAGGCTGATTGTACTGACTTTCACTCCATCCACTCCCTACTTCGCTTACCACAGGCCGCGCAATACCCGATACAGACCATCATCCTGACGCTTCAGCATGGCCAGTGCTTCCCCGGAGGTCAAGGCTGCCAGCGTATCCGCCTGATGATTCAGCCGGATCTTTTTTCCGTTTCGGATGGCCGCCTGCTGAACTTCATCCACCTCAATCCAGGGCCAGCGCGCTGCCAGCGCTTCCCGCAGCGAAACTGGCTGCCCCTTTCCGGCCAGGATATCATCCAGGCTCTGACACTGCGTAAGAGAATACCCGCAGGCCCGGGTCCTGACCAGCGAGCTCATCGTCCCCACCGTTGCCAGCTGCTGAGCGATATCCTCGCACAGCGACCGCACATAAGTTCCGGCGGAACAGACTACCCGGAAACGCAATACCGGCTGCAGCCGCAGCAGTTCTATTTCCGTAATTTCGATCGGCCGCCTTTCCCGTTCAATCTCGACTCCTTCGCGGGCATATTCGTACAGTTTCCGGCCGTTTTTCTTGATCGCGGAAACCATCGGCGGCAATTGCATCGTCTGACCAAGGAAATGATTCAGCGCTTCCCGGGCCCGGTTTTCGTCGAATTGGGGAATTTCCCGGGTCTCCACAGTTTTTCCCCAGATATCGCCGGTATCCGTTCGGATTCCCAGCGTCAGCTCCGCCACATACTCCTTGGCTTCGCCAGAAAGATACGGCAAAGCCTTGGTCGCCTTACCGCACAGAATGACCAGCACTCCGGTCGCCTGCGGATCCAGGGTTCCGGTATGCCCGACGCTGCGGATGCCCAGCGCTTTTCTTATTTTGTATACGACATCAAAGGACGTCATCGATGCCGGTTTGTTCACCAGGTATATTCCGTCCATGTTTCTCACTCCAGATTCCATGAATCATTATAACAAGCCGACGCGGTGAATGCAAAGTGAAACCGCGGCGATCCAATTTCCCCTCTCCCATTTTCATGCGCTGTGCTATAATAGGCAAAAACGGCAGGAGGAAACCATGAACGCAATGAAAAAACTGCTGGGCTGCATCCGAAAGGCAGACCGGGACTATCGCCTGATCGACAATCATGACCGCATAGCCGTCGGTGTTTCCGGCGGGAAGGATTCCATGCTTCTTCTGTACTGTCTGCATCTGTACAGGCAGTTCTGTCAGCGCCTGAATACCAAAACGTTTGAAGTCGTCGGGATCCACATCGAAATGGGATTTCCGGATATGGATTTTACTTTGGCCCGGCAGTTTTTTGAGGAAAAGGGAATTGAATTCCACGAGGAACCTTCCCGGATCTATGACATTCTGAAAATTCAGGCTGCCGAAAACGGAGCGCTGCCCTGCTCGCTGTGCTCAACGCTGAAAAAGGGCGCAGTCAACGAAGCCGCCAAAAAATACGGCTGCACCAAGGTCTGTTTCGCTCATCATGCAGATGATGCGGTGGAAACGCTGTTGATGAACGCGATCCATGGCGGACGGATCGCGACGTTTGCGCCCAAGATGTTCATGTCCAATGCCCAGATCGCATTCATCCGCCCGTTTGTCTATGCCCGTGAATCTCAGCTTCGCGCTGCCGTTGAGGAATGCGGCATTCCTGTCGTTGCTTCCACCTGTCCGATGGATGGTCATACCCAGCGTCAGGAAATGAAAGACATGCTGGAAGATCTGTATCGCAAATATCCGATGGCCAGAGACAATTTTCTGCTCATGCTGCACAACGAAAAACAGATTCGGCTGTGGCATGAAGAAAAAGATGACGAAAATGCTTGACTTTTAGCGAAGAACCGATAAACTGATAATGATTAAAACAAAAACATGTAGAGGTAGCGGTGCAGAAGAGTACGCTGTGGGAGCCGGCAGGCGAAGATCACAGAGGAAAGGCAACCACCGCCGAATAATCCCGCTCGGCAGAAACGGATTATGGGGTCGCAGGAAAAACCTGCGGCACTCCTTCATTGCTGATGAAGAGGCGCTATTGCATAGGAAACGGACGGTCAGGCCGTGTATGTGATAGTACACGGTTTTTGTTTTATCTCAATGGATGAGGAGGAAAACACCATGAAAAAACTGATCGCTCTGCTTACTGCCGTTGTCATGATCAGCGGCTGCTCTGCCGAAGAGGCGCCGTCACAAACTTCCGCGAATACCTTTACCGTAGGCATGGAGTGCAACTACGCTCCGTTCAACTGGTCTGATCCGGAAGCCAATGAAACCAATGTCAAAGCGGGATCCGCTTATTGCGACGGATATGATGTTCAGATCGCAAAGCTGATCGCCGAAGATCTCGGCAAGGAACTGGTCATCTCCCGGATGGACTGGTCCAGTCTTGAACCTTCGCTGAATTCCGGTGAAATCGACGCAATCATCGCCGGAATGACGGATACCCCTGCCCGCAGAGAAAACGCGGATTTCACCACTCCTTACTATCAGTCGGAGATGGTCATGATCGTCCGCAAGGACAGCGATCTGGTCAACGCAACCTCGCTGCAGGATTTCAGCGGGCGGAACGTTCTCGGACAGCAGCAGACGATGTACGATACGGTCATCGATCAGATTCCCAACGTCAATCACATGACGCCGATGGAAAGCTATCCGTACATGATCGTTTCGCTGCTCAATGGCGAAGCCGATGCGCTGACTGCGGAAACCCCGGTCGCATTGGGTGCCGTGGCTGCCAATCCGTCCCTGGCGATCGTCTATTTTGAAGAAGGCCAGGGATTCCAGATTGATCCGAGTGAAACCGCCGTTTCCATCGCTGTGAAAAAAGGCAATACCGATCTGCTCAACAGCGTTCAAAGTGCGCTGGACAACATTGATCAGGCAACCCGTGAACGTCTGATGGAGGAAGCTACCTCGCGTCAGCCAGCCAATAATTAAGGAGTGAGAACCATATGCCGTTCATTTCAGTCATCGGCAGCAATCTGCTGACAGATTCATGGGAGGTGCTGGTTACCTACCGTGCTCAGCTGCTTCAGGGTGTGATCAATACGCTGATCGTCGCTCTGATCGGCACGGTGGCCGGTCTGGCGATCGGATTGATTGTCGGAGCAATCCGCGCGGTTTGTTCACAGAAGGAAAACAGCGAAAAATCAGCGGCCGTCCTGATTAAAAAACTGATTAACACGCTGTGCGGCATTTACGTTGAAGTGTTCCGCGGCACGCCGATGATGATTCAGGCCATGTTTCTTTATTACGCCCTGCGTCCGGTATTCCACTGGAGCGCGTTTGTCGCCTCAATTTTCATCATCTCCGTCAACACCGGCGCCTACATGGCGGAAATCGTCCGTTCCGGCATTCAGGCTGTGGATCGGGGGCAAACTGAAGGCGCGCGCAGTCTGGGACTGACCTCGTTTCAGACGATGCGCTACATTGTGCTGCCGCAGGCAATCCGCAACTGTTTTCCATCGATCGGCAACGAATTCATCGTCAACATCAAGGACAGCTGCGTACTCAGCTGCATCACCTTTACTGAACTGTTTTTCGAGGCCCGCGCCATTGCCGGAAGCATGTTCCAGTACGAACCGCCGTTTTTTGTCGCCGGATGCATCTATCTGATTCTGACGTTGCTGACAAGCCGGATTCTGGCAATTGTCGAACGTCGCATGAATCACACGCAGTCCAGCTATCCGGCATCACAGAGCGTTGAAAACAGCAATCTTCTGAACAGGAGGGGTGAATGATGAGCCTGTTGGAAATTCGGCATCTGCGCAAGCACTTTGATTCGCTGGAAGTGCTGAATGATATTTCGCTGACTGTTGAAAAAGGTCAGACTACCTGCATTATCGGCTCCTCCGGCAGCGGCAAATCGACGCTGTTACGCTGCATCAATCTGCTGGAAACACCGGATGGCGGCGAAATCCTGTTTCATGGAGAAAATATCATGACCCACGATGTCAACCGGCATCGGGCTCAGATCGGCATGGTTTTCCAGTCGTTCAACCTGTTCAATAATTACAGCGTTCTCGACAACTGCACGCTGGGACAGATCAAGGTGCTTCACCGCTCACGTCAGGAAGCGGAAGAAAAAGCCATGCATTACCTGAAAAAAGTCGGCATGGAACGCTTTGCCCATGCCGGCAGCGTACAGCTTTCCGGTGGCCAGAAACAACGCGTTGCCATTGCCAGAGCATTATGCATGGCGCCGGAAATTCTGCTGTTTGATGAACCGACTTCTGCCCTGGATCCGGAAATGGTTCAGGAAGTTCTGAGCGTCATGAAGCAATTGTCCCAAGAGGGACTGACGATGGTCATCGTTACCCATGAAATGGAATTTGCCCGTGAAGTTTCCGATCATGTCGTCTTCATGGATCACGGCGTAATCGTGGAAGAAGGCGCTCCTTCCGCCCTGTTTACCCGTCCTCAGCATCAGCGTACCCGGGAATTTCTTTCCCGCTATCTGCAGAATCAGTAAACGAGAATCTTACAGCCGTCCGGCAGTTTCAGCTGGGCGGCTGTTTTTTTATCGTCCAATACCCGCCGGGTACGGCTGTCACAGAGAATCACCGGCTGACTCAGGTCAAAGTACATCCGCACCGGATCTTCTGTCAGCTCGCACAGCCCTTCCATCACCTCCCGTAACGTCAGACTGTCGCTGACACTGCATTCCAGCTGCATCCCGCAGCATACCAGTTCAAAAACCAGCAATTTCTGTTTCTCCATCCATAACCTCCTGTAACTTGATCGATTTGCCCCGGCGGGTAAAAACCACATCGCTGTCCTGATCGCTGATCATCTGTTTTCCAACCGGGTACAACAGCTGCTGTTCTACCCCGCCGCCCAGCCACAGAACAAGCTGCAGGCTGCAGGAAAAACGCAGCGATGACGACTGCAGATGAACCGGCGTCGCCAGGATCACCGTTGGCTGATGGGCTTTCAAAACCTGCTCAGAAGGTTCTCCCTGTCTCAGATCCCACAGACACAGCGCTTTGTTCTGCAGCTGCTTTCGTTTCTCATTCAGCAGATTCTCTTCAAAAGAAAGCACAAACAGCGTTTCTCCCGGCTTCAGATCATAAAATCGCGGCCGGCAGACAATCGGATCCACCCCCAGATAAATCCGTCTGTCCTGCAGCCAGGCTTCCTCTTTTTGCTTTGGAAAGTGAGGAATGCTCCAGCGCTTCTCTGCCGGTTGCGGATCCTGTAATGACGGTAATGCCAGCGTAAACTCCAGAACCCGCTCGGTTCCTGCGACCAGATTTCTTCCCTGCGGATTGTCCTGCAGAAATGAACGCTCAAAGAAGGAACTCATTTCCAGTTTACTGCAGCGGCCGCAAAGATAACGCTGGCGAATGGATTGTCCATAACGCGCCGGCAGCGCTGAGGGCGATCTCAGCATCAGCAGCACTGCCATTCCCAAAGAAGCCCCTTCCTGCAGCAATTGCAGAAGAAGTTCAGCCATAAAATCGTGTTTCAGCCAGGCGGCCGGATGCAGAAACAACAACATCAGCGGTTTCTGCATGGATTGCCGGTACTGCAGCCATTGTCGTATCATGTCACTCATGCGCTTCAGCCGGTTTCCTTCTTTCAGTGTGATTCTGTCCATTACCGCCGCCTCATTCAGCAATGAAGGAAACTGATCGTACGGATCCAGCATCAGAAACTCCGTCGTCGGTGCAAAACGGCTCGCATTCTGAATGACAACGGCAAGCAATTCCTGCTGATCCTGAGGATTCTCCGCCGCGATCAGCGCATGATCAAAATCGAGAATCAGCGGAAAGATGCGCTGATTCCACGGATCATCCACCTCGCCCAGAACCAGCGCGTCCGTTGTTTTCAGTGCGCTTAAAGGCTTCCGTTGCGGCATGGCGGGCCACAGGGGAGCAGGCGTAAACCCAATCTGGTCGGCTGCCTGCTGGATTCGCCGCATCCATCCCTGAGCCTGAGTCTGGCCTTGCCGGCTTATGAAATCCTTGCGCCGGACGGCTTTCAGACGCGAATCCAGCAATTCCATAAAACGGCTTCCGCCCTCTTTTTCATTGCACCAGACGCCTTGTCCGCATAGACGCTGCTGACCGCTGGCCAGATAAAACTGCCCTGGTTTGCGCAAAAGCGCCGCGCAGCCATCGTGCAGCATTTCCTGACTGTCCTGTTTCTGAGCTACCCGCAGGCACAGCTTAAAATTGAAATTGCTCCACATCTGCTCATCGACGACGCCGGCCGGACGCTGAGTGGACAGAATCAGATGAATGCCAAGACTGCGGCCAATCCGGCTGATCTGGATCAGATCCTGCATAAACTCAGGCTGGGACTGCCTGAGTTCGGCAAATTCATCAATCAGAACAACCAGATGTGCCAGTGTCGGCAGCTGTACATGATGACGGCGCAGCACGAGATACTGATCCAGGTCGGTCACCGGATGCTGCAGCTGCTGCTGAGCCTGCAGCAGACAATGCTGGCGCCGCAGACACTCATGCTGAAGATAGACCAGCGAACGGCGAATCTTCTGCGTATCCACGTTGCTGATAGTTCCGATCAGATGCGGCAGCGGCCGTCCATGCAGTTTCAGCTGTTCTGCCAGGCTGCCCCCTTTGTAGTCAATCAGCGCAAACTGCAGCTGATCCGGAGCGTAATGCAGACAACCGGACAGCACCAGCGTCTGCAGCAGAACGCTTTTTCCACTGCCGGTCATACCGGCAATCAGACCGTGCGGCCCCTGACCTCGTTCGTGCAGATCGAGAACAAGACGATTTCCCTGCTCATCAAACCCCAGCGGGATCCGAATTCCCTGGGTTACATCCTGCTGTTGCCAAAGCTGCCGTATTTCAGGCAGACCTGACGTCAGATCGGCCAGAGAAAATCCCCGGCGGCGCTGAAAAAGGCAATGATGATCCCGCTTCAGCAAACGCAGCGCGCATTCCCGCAGCGAATCAGGAAGCGACAGATCCAGTTCAAAACGCTCGAGCCTCTGTCCCCATTCGTCGCGGATCAGCCCTTTTCCATGGCTGAGCGAAATCACAGGACAATCCGACAGACAAAGCTGTTCCTGCTGCCGGACCAGCTGCAGCAATGTACTGTGTTCTGAAAAATTCTGCTGTCCCAGCGTCTGAACAGAAGCACCCTGCGCAACAACAATCAGCTCATGAATGCATTCCCGCTGCATCTGCCGTTTCTGCGCCAGCCACTCGTTGCCGTCCTCATAAATACGGCGTGTCCCCTCTTCAGTAAACAACAGCGGCAGCCAGCTCAGCCATTCGCTAACCTCCATTGGCAAGGGCCCGATCCAGGACAACCGCAGCTGCCGCGGTGAGTGAGCAGCTGCCAGCGGCAACAGCAGCCGGGCTAAAAAGGCAGGCTCGGACAATTCATCCAGAACCACGCCAAGCTGCCGGGATCGCTTCAAATCCCATTGCACCGGCAAACATACAGCTGTGCGCGGCTGACGCCGCCACTGTTCCATCCTGTCAATCAATTTCCGATCCTCCCCGCACTGCGCAGACAGCGAATGTTCTGGCATCGGCACAGAGGGACTCTGCCAGTGAATCCCGGGACTGAAGACCGCCAGCCATTCGGATTGGACCTTGTTCAGCTGGCATGGAGAATGCAGAATCTGTTCGCAAAGCTGAAACAGTGAAGGAAACTGATGTTCAAGCTCTTCTCTGAGCGCTTGCTGATAAGCGGCAATCTCTTCCTCCATCCGGATCAACTGAAGTTCCAGCGCTTTTTTGCGCCGCCGGCGCTGCCGGAAATGGGAAAGACCGCAGACGCCTGCCTGCAGCAATGGCCAGAAGACAGCCGAAAACACCATGACTGCCGGCATCACGATCATCATTCGGGCTGACTCCCCGCTTTGCTGCATGGACAATCCCATCGCAATGGAAGCGGCTCCCATCATGAGCGAGGGTCCGACTGAATACAGACTGAACGTCATCGTCTTCTTTTCAAAGTCAGGCAATGCCGCCAATGCCAGCTTCAGTGATGGCAACGCCTGCCGAAATCGAAACGATGCAAAACAGGCAGATTGATCAACAACGGACGGAACGCTCATCCATTCCTTTGCCAGCGGCAGCCGAAGCGGCCGCAGATCTGTTTTCAGATCACCTGTCGGATCATTCAGAGCCAGAAAAGCCGGATGAATCAGAAGGGTCTGACCGGCAAACTGCAGCCGCTGACAATCGTGAAGAAAACAGCGCGGCTGCCGGCTGCCCTGCACTATCATTCCCGGTGTCTCCGCGGTTTCCCTGGCCTCACCGTTAGAAAAATCCAGTATCCCCCACATCGTTGTCTGAGGATAATGCGTCGCACTCATCACACAACCCGGACCCACGCATACCCTTCCCCGCGGCCGGGCGAAAAAACGGTAACGGCTGAATCCCGCCTCCTCCGGATAATAATACAGATCCAGCTTCTGATAAAACGGCAGATAACAAAGCTCATCGTGCTGACTGCGGATTTTCCGGCTGCGCCGCCGGCTGTCCATAAAACAAAGCGTGGAAGACAGATGAATTACCCACTGCTCTCCCTGAGCCTCGATACAAAAACCGCCGTCCTGTTCCAGCGTAAACTGGAAAGGACGGCCAGGCACCACCTGCTCAATCTGCAGATGATGATGCCAGAGAATACAGAGAATCATTCCTCCTCCCGGACAAAGATATGACAGAAGCTCTGCCACTGCCCTGTTTTTTCACTGACAGTGATGATGGTACTGCCGCTGCGGACAGCCTGAACCCGCCCGGTCTGCACTACGGTCGCTGTCTCAGGATCCTCCACTGTAAAAATCAGATCTTCCCGTTTCAGACCGGAGGGCAATCCGATGATTTCCATCATCGCTGTTTCACCGGGATTGAGAATCAGCTGTGTTTCTTTCAGTTCAATCCGTTCTGTAACCGGCAGCGCAGAGGGAACTGTTTGGGCTGCGGAAGTCCGGCGGGTACATCGTTCCACAAACATTCCGTTTTCCAGATGCGTTTTGCCGCCCGGATTGAGCGTGGCATTGTTTTCATTCCAGATCGCAATCTGTTTTCCCATTCCCCATCGTCCTGCCAGCGTTTTCTGCGAATTGAGCTGCAGCTCCAGAATACCATGAACATTCAGATCACCGCAAAAAGACAGACGCAAAGGCTGTTCGATCTGCTGCTGCAGTTCCAGCGGCAGCTCATCCGCCTCTTTTCTTACAAGACTGCCATCCGACTGCGTCAGATACGCAGTGGTGCGCATGACACCGCGGATACCGGCCTGCACAGCCAGATCGAGCAGGTCGATCCCGGCCGCTCTTCCCGCCGCCTCCACTGCCGCGCTCATTTTGGCTGAACCCTGCAGAATGAAATCATGATCGCTGTCGATTTCCGCAATCGGCCGAACCGTTCCGTTTCGAATCTGAACACCCACACTTCCCGACTGACTCAGACGCAGCTCCGCCCGGCCGCCGGCATAACAATACAGCTGCAGCTGCAACAGGATATCCACCAGCGGCAGCTGCGGCACCGGAATTCGAATGCTGGCAATCGGAATGACCGTATCGCGATCCTGCTTGCCCCGGACAAACGAATTCACAAAACTTTCCAGCAAACGGCCTGGATCCATCCCGGAAAAATCCGTAGTGAGCGTGCTGTTGACCCCACGGGTCACTCCCACCGATTCGCTCATCGTAAAGTCCAGCTGCAAACGTCCTTCTTTTTTCCCGTCCGAACCTGTCTTCCACTGCAGTACCGGGTGCAGATCATCCAGATCAAAATCCAGCTGCAAAACAACACTGCCGGGCAGTTTACGGGATGCGTGAACATGAATCCCACTGCCACTGACGCTCCAGCTGATTTCTGTTCCCTGAAACTGAAACTGCTGCCGATACAGATCCACACTCCTCTGACTTCCTGCCGGCACAGCTTGCGGCAAACTGTATTCAGCCGCTGAATCATTCAGCGGTATGATCTCTGCCTGTGTCAGATCGGCCGCAAAACTGACATCCAGCTGCAATTCTTCAAGCCATTGCGCAGGATCCACGGAAACTGCGTGCAAAGACTGGGACTGAGGATCTTTCTCCATCACATAAATCTGATCATCCTGCACAAACCACAGCCCTTCCCGCAGGTCTTCTTCTGTTTCCACCTGTCCGTCCTGCTTCAGTATGGCGTCTTCCGCCAGCCATAACAGACGTGGATGTTCCATCTTCTGAAGGCTGGAAGGATGCTGGTTCAGCAGCGTGATCAGCTGTTTTAGCGACGTTTCCGCTTCCTGCAATCCCACCGCTGCATCCCCCTGGCTTTCACATCCGTTCAGCCACGCTGTCTCTTCCTTTTCCCCCAGCGCCTGCCGCAGAGAAAGACAAAACTCCTGTCGGGACAGCGGCTCATCCAGATCTTCCTCCATCTCCACTCCCCACTGTCTCAGCTCTTCCAGCGACGAATCCGAATTCAGAAACAGCGTTTCTGACATTTTCGAATACCACTCGCTTCGAAGCAGCCCTTTTTCTTCGTCAACACAACCGGAAAGCAAAGATCCAAGAATACAGATTGCCAGCAGGCTCTTTCGCTTAGAACGCGCCGGCATTGCTTTGAATTGTCGATTCCAGCGTATCATAGCTGGCGGCGGTCGTATCCAGAAAACGCGCATACGATTCGATAATCTGCTTCTGAATATCAAACCGCAAGGCAAAATGGTTGAAACGCTGCCGGATCGTTTCCGAACCGTCGCTCTGCCAGACGGCGGCCAGATCGTTCATCTGCCGCTGCGCTTCGTTCAGCGCCTGATAAATCTGTTCGTTGTACACCCGCAAGGCCCCGGCGGTATCTCTGACCTCCGCCAGTGATATTTTCAGAATGTCTGTCATGAAATCCCTCCCTTACTGTTGCAGACGGGCGGCCTGCGCCGCCAGTTCTTCCTGCATGCGTCGATAGCTCTGCGCCGCATGACGCAAAAATTCACTGTATTGCTGCATCAGCATGCCTACCTGACGGAAATCATCCTGATATCCCCGAATCTGCGTAGTAAAGGCAAGATTATCCTTACCGATCCAGGAATGCATGGCCATCTGATCCACCCGCTCATAAAGGGCGGCCACCAGACGGTTCATCTGCAGTCTCTGCTGCTCTACCTGTCGGGCGCAGACCTCCAGCCGCGCCGGTTCTACTGCAATGGTTCTCATCGTTTCTCCTTTCCGCACGCCACTGATCATCATATTGCTTTCCGCCCCCTTTTTCCTTACTCAGATCGAAAGAAATTCTCTAAAAAAACGATGTCTTCCTGCAGGGGTGCCACCAATCCAAAACCGGGATTGTACTTCTCGATGTCCAAGCTTTGAACAAAAAGAAAACCCGCGGGACTTCCCGCGAGCTCTTCATTCTTCATTTTCACTGATCTGAGAAAGGATCGAATCAATGCGCTGTCCTTTTTCCAGCGTATTGTCCAGTTTGAAAATCAGATCCGGCACCTTACGGATAGACAGCCGTTTGCCCAGTTCCGTACGGATAAAACCCTTGGCGCGGTTCAGCGCCTTCAGCCCTGCCTGCTTCCGTTCTTCCTTGCCTAAAAAGGAAACATACACAGTGGCATAGGAATAATCACTGGTAACCTGAACATCGGTCACAGTGACGAAACCGACATGAGGATCCTTCAGTGAAAACTGAATAATATCTGTCACATCTTTCAGGATGATCTGTGCGACCCGTTCCTGTTTTACCGACATCAATATTCCTCCTGTTCTGCGATCGTTTTGCGGTTAAACCTGAGGGACTTCCTGATCGGCAAAGGCTTCGATCAGATCTCCCTCTTTGATATCGTTGAAATTCTCAATCGTCAGACCGCATTCATAGCCGCTGGTGACCTCGCGGGCATCATTCTGGAACCGCTTCAGCGACGCCAGTTTGCCGGTATAGACAACAATCCCGTCGCGGATCAGCCGGACATGACAGTCCTTGACCATCTTGCCGTCGGTGACCATGCATCCGGCGATAGTTCCGACTTTGGACACCTTGAACGTCTGACGCACTTCCGCCTGGCCGATAACGACTTCCTCATACACCGGCGCCAGCATTCCCTTCATCGCCAGTTCCATCTCTTCCATCGCCTTGTAGATGATGTTGTGCAGACGGATATCGACGCCCTCTTCTTCCGCCTTTTTGCGGACATTGGCATCCGGACGGACGTTGAAGCCGTAAATCACCGCTTTGGAAGCGCTGGCCAGCATGACGTCAGACTCGCTGATCGTACCGGCAGTGGAACGGATAACGTTGACCTTGATTCCCTGAACGTCCAGTTTTTCCAGCGAAGACTTGACCGCTTCCGCCGAGCCCTGAACGTCCGCCTTGACGATCACCGGCACTTCCCGGACTTCACCGGCCTCGATCTGACGGGCCAGATCATCCAGGCTCATCGCCGAACTGCTCTTGCGTTCCTGCTCAATCTTGGCCTGAGCACGCCGTTCGGCAATACCGCGGGCCTGTTTCTCGTTATCAAACACCTTGAACATGTCGCCGGCAACCGGGACATCGTTCAGGCCGATGATCTCCACCGGCGTAGAAGGCCGGGCTTCCTTGATTTCCCGGCCGCGATCATCGGTCATCTTGCGCACCTTGCCAAAGCAGGCGCCGACAACCAGACAATCGCCGGTATGCAGCGTACCGTTCTGTACCAGCAGCGTGACAACCGGTCCGCGTCCCTTGTCCAGCTTCGCCTCAATGACCGTTCCGGTAGCGTTGCGTTTCGGATTGGCCTTGAGCTCCCTGACCTCAGCCAATACCTGAATCGTCTCCAGAATATCCTGAACGCCCTCTCCGGTTTTGGCCGAGCAGCGAACGAAAATCGTATCGCCGCCCCATTCTTCCGGCATCAGCCCCAGATCCGCCATCTCGTTCATCACCCGGTCCGGATTGGCCGTCGGTTTATCCATCTTGTTGACGGCCACGATGATCGGTACATCCGCCGCCTTGGCATGGTCCACCGCTTCCTTGGTCTGCGGCATCACGCCGTCATCCGCCGCAACGACAATGACACAGATATCCGTAACCTTGGCTCCGCGGGCACGCATGGCGGTAAACGCCTCGTGTCCCGGCGTATCCAGAAAAGTGATTTTCTTTCCCTGCACACTGACCTGATAAGCGCCGATATGCTGAGTAATACCGCCAAATTCACCATCAACCACACGGGTTTTGCGAATCGTATCCAGCAGCGTCGTCTTGCCGTGATCGACATGACCCATGATCGTCACGATCGCCGGCCGCGGCTCCAGATCCTCAGGATGTTCTTCCTCGGTATCTTCCAGGCTGTCCTGATCCACCGGAACTTCCTTCTTAACCTCAATGCCATATTCCATGCAGACCAGCTCCACCGTCTCATCATCCAGAGAGCTGTTGATCGTTACCATCTTTCCCAGCATGAACAGCAGCTTGATGATATCGCTGGCATTGCGATTGCACTTCGCCGCCAGCTCGCCGACCGTAATTCCCTCCTCATAGGTAATGTTGGTCACGGCTTCCGCCTTCGGTCTTGCGTTATAGGAATGCCCTGCATTGGATCTGCGGTTATTTCTTTTCCCCGGGTTATTCCTTCTCTGTTGTTTAGCCAATACCTTCACCTCATTTCATATGCTTTCTGCATGCTGCGGGCAAACCCTTCATCCAGCACCGCAACTGCGATGCGATGCGGCTGCCCCAGCGCCGCGGACAGTTCGTCAACCGTTCCGTCCACGATGCAGACAACGCCGTAAAAACGGCATTTATCCTGAATCTTCTTCTGAGAATTGCGCGAACAATCCGTGCTGAGAAGAACCAGCTTCGCTTTATTCTGACGGACTGCCTGAAGCACGGCATCCCCGCTGGCCAGCTTCCTGGCCCGGGCCGCCAGTCCCAGCAATCCCGCCATTTTTTTATTCACCGATGACCTCGCGGATCTTCTCATATACCTCCGGGGGGATATCGCATTCCAGCGCCCGTTTCAAACTCTGCCGCCGGATGGCCAGTTCCAGGGCTTCCGGATCTTTTTTCAGATAGGCGCCCCGGCCGTTCATTTTTCCACTCAGATCAACTTCAATAGTTCCCTGAGGGGTTTTGACAATTCTGAGAAGTTCCTTTTTCGGATACTGCTGCTGAGTAGCGACACATTTGCGCAGCGGTATTTTCTTCATCATCATCCCTCCTGTCTGTCCGTCTTATTTTTCCTCGTCGTAGTATTCGTCAAACTCATCGAAATCAATATCGTCTTCAATCCACGAATTCTGCGCTTCCAACTCTTCGTTGCGGCGGATTTCCTCCAGCTCTTCTTCCGAGTAAACCGGTCTGAATTCATAATCCCGGTCTTTCTTCAGATCCTTCAGACGCATTTTGCGGTCTTCATCGCGGACATTACGGCGTTTACGGCTGGCTGGACGCTCTTCCTGATGCGACTGCGCCAGGGTTGGATCTGCCAGGCGTTCGAAGCGGGACACATATTCGCGCCGTTCGCGCGGTTCCCGGCGAGTCTTGACCGGTTCCGGCTTCTTTTCTTCCTGCGGCGCCTGCGGCTGCTCGTCCGGCTGCGGCATTGTTGTTTCCTGCTGCGGCTGCGGCACCGGCTCTTCCATCGGCGTCACTTCCGTTCTCTCTTCCGGCTGAACTTCTTCACAAACCTCATCCAGCTCATTCTGCAGTGCGTTGTCGGTCTCTTCCTCTTGCGGCTGATCCTGCTCCGGCATCTGCATTTCCGCTTCTTTTTCCGCCTTGCGCTTCTCCGCCAGCTCGCGCTGCTGCTGAGCGGCAAACTCCAGCATCATTGTCCGCCAGTCGATACCCTGTTCCTCGATCTCGCTCTGCGTTTTGATATCGATGCGCATGCCGGTCAGCTTCACTGCCAGCCGGGCATTTTTTCCTTTTTTGCCGATCGCCAGCGACAGCTGATGATCATCAACCACCACCAGCAGCGAACGCTTGTCCTCCGTCGGCAGCACCGCCAGAATCTGAGCCGGCGCCAGCGCATTTTTAATCAGTTCGCCGATATTCTCGCTCCATTCGAAAATATCAATCTTCTCGCCCTTCAGCTCATCGATGACTACCTGAACCCGGCTGCCGCGCGGTCCGATGCAGGCGCCGATCGCATCCACATCCGGATTATTGGAAAACACCGCCATTTTGGTCCGCTCGCCTGCCTCACGGGCAATCGCCCGGATTTCAACAATTCCCTGATAAATCTCCGGAACTTCTTTCTCAAACAGCCGCTTGACCAGTTTGGCATCTGCCCGGGATACCAGCACCTGAGCGCCTTTGGTTTCCTTGCTGCATTCGGTAATGACCACCCGGATATTCTGTCCTTCGACATACCGTTCGCCCGGGATCTGAGCCGCTCGCGGCATCAGCGCCATGGTCTTGCCCAGATTGACAACCACGAACTTTTCTTCAACAGACTCGACCGTGCCGGTTACCATTTCATCCAACAGATCGATGTATTCATCATACACGGCCTGCTTCTCCGCTTCGCGGATCTTCTGTTTCATCACGTTTTTCGCCAGCAGCGCCGCAGCCCGGCCAATCTGGGAAATATCGATCTCCCGGTCTACCAGATCGCCCAGCTGATATCCCTGTTCCCTGACATCTGCCAGCGCGACTTCCAGTTCTTCGTCTTCCACTTCCTCAACGACCGTATACTGCTGGTAAACATGGATTTCTCCGGTCACATCGTTGACATCCACCCGTACCAGCACATCCGGAATATCGATATGTTTGCGATAGGCTTTGGCCAAAGCCTCCTGAAGAGCGGCAATAACGATCTCCTTGGTAATTTTGCGATCATCCTCAATTGACTGCATTGCCTTCAGAAATTCTTTGAAATTCATGCGTTTTTCTCCTTACATTCCTCAAATTTTTACCGCCAGACGGATCAGGTCAATCTGCTCCAGGTCGAATTGTACCGTGCGCGATACCGCCTTGTCGCGATAGCTCACAGTCAGCGTGCTGCCGTCAACGGTCTGCAGGTCGCCGGTGATTTCCATCATGTTTTTCACCGGACTCTTCAGCCGGACGTGGATGTGCTTTCCGACGCTGGCCTCAATTTCCTGCGGACTGCGCAGCTCCCGCTCCGCCCCTGGCGAGCAGACCTCCAGAAAATACTCAGAGCGGATCAGGTCATCGTGAGCATCCAGCACCTCGGAAATTTTTTCCGAAACAAGAGCACAGGTATCGATGTCCATAGACCCATCAGCTCTCATCACGGCAATCTGAAGAATCCGGGCTTTTTTATCATTGACCCACTTCAGATCATAAAGCTGAATATCAAGGGAATCCAGGACAGGCAGAATCAGATCTTTTAACGTTTCAAGCTGTTCCATTTTTCTCTCCTTAAACAAGAATGAAGGAGTGGTTTTCACCACTCCTGCGTTTGTTATGCATTATTACTATACACAACCCTGATGGAAAAATCAAGGGGCAGAGTCAGGATTTCTCCTTTCTTTTCCATTATTTGGATTGCTTTTTGCTGCTTTTGCGATGAAATTTCAGCAACCCCAGCCAGGCCAGCACGGCCAGCTCCAGATGCAGCCGGGCCGCGATACAGAAGATCAGAAGAAAAGCGAGCACCAGCACCTGCTCAGACACGAAAAACTGCAGCACCGTATGCATGACCACAAACAACAGAATCGCCGCTACCGGAAACAACGACAACAGCGACGCGGCTATCGGATCCATGGCGATGCGAAATCCGCAGGCTGGACAATCAAATTCCCGGATATCCGCTACCGAAGACGCCTCAATCTTCTGATGGCATACCGGACATGTTATTTTCATGTTCATTCCTTCCCTTTTTTATGTGTTGTCAGCGAGGGGTCAGATCAGAACAGACTGAGCTGGTTTTCCTCCTGCATGCCTTCCAGTACCCCCAGCATTTCCAGTTTTCTTAACAGCGTCTGAGACAGCTGGGTACGGTTCAGCAGGTCCTCCTTGGACAAAAACGCTCCCTTTTCCCTGGCTTCCACAATGGATCGGGCCACGTTGGCGCCCAGGCCGTCAATCGTCGTAAAAGGCGGGATGATCGTATGAGTATCTTCTTCCAGCACCCGGAATTCCGTTGCCAGCGACTGTTCGATATCAATGTTGGAAAAACGGTATCCGCGGGCATACATTTCCAGACAGCTCTCAAACATCGAATACAGATCCTCTTCCTTTTTGGTAACCTGACGTTTGGTTTCCGGATTGGATTTCAGCGCCTGGATCTCATCCATCCGGCGTTTGATCGCATCTATCCCCTTGACCATCGTTTCAATCTCATACGCGTCGCAGCGCAAAGTAAAGAACGCGACATAATACCAGTGCGGATAATGCACCTTAAACCAGGCAATCCGGATCGCCATCATGACATAGGCCACGGCATGAGCCTTCGGAAACAGATACTTGATTTTCAGACAGCTGTCGATATACCACTGCGGCACATCGTGCTCTTTCATCAGTTCAATCCACTCCGGCTTCAGCCCTTTTCCCTTTCGTACGCTTTCCATGATGAAAAACGCATCCTTGGAAGGCAATCCCTTATCGATCAGATACACCATGATATCGTCGCGGCAGCCGATCACATCGTTCAGCGTCAGACCGCCGTCAATCAGATCCTTGGCGTTGTTCAGCCAGACATCCGTGCCATGCGACAGACCGGATATGCGCAACAGCTCGGAAAAAGTACTCGGCCTGGTCAATTCCAGAATACCACGGACAAATTTGGTGCCAAATTCCGGCAATCCCACCGCTCCGGTGCTTTCCTGATACTGACGGATATCCGCCTTCAGGGCATCCGCGCTGTTGAACAGCGACATCGTTTCCGGATCGTTCATCGGAATGCTGGTCGGATCGATGCCGGAAATGTTCTGCAAAAGCCGCATGGCCGTCGGATCGACATGACCGAGAATATCGAATTTCAGCACATTATCGTGAATATCGTGGAAATCGAAGTGAGTCGTTTTCCATTCCGAATCCGGGTTGTTGGCCGGATACTGAACCGGGGTAAAATCATACACATCCATGTTGCTGGGAATCACGATGATGCCCCCTGGATGCTGACCGGTCGTGCGCTTGACGCCTTCGCATCCCTGCGCCAGACGCAGCCGCTGAGCCTGCCGCATGTTTTCCAGCCCCATTTCCTCCGCATACCCGCTGACATAGCCGAACGCGGTTTTCTGCGCTACCGTTCCGATCGTTCCGGCCCGGAATACGTGATCATCCCCGAAAACCGTCTTGGTAAAGGCATGAGCCTTGTCCTGATATTCTCCGGAAAAGTTCAGATCGATATCCGGCACCTTATCTCCTTCAAAACCCAGGAATGTTTCAAAGGCAATCTCATGACCGTTGCCCACCATCGCCGTACCGCAGACCGGACAGATTTTTCCCGGCAGGTCAAAACCGGATTTCACCGATCCGTCGGTGATGAATTCGCTGTGCTGACATTGCGGGCAGACATAATGCGGAATCAGCGGATTGACCTCGGTAATGCCGGCCATCGTCGCAACAAAAGACGAACCGACCGATCCTCGCGAGCCGACCAGATATCCGTCTTCATTGGATTTTTTCACCAGCAGATGCGAAATGTAATAAATGACCGCGAACCCGTTGCCGATGATGGAATGCAGCTCGCGTTCCAGCCGTTTTTCCACCAGCTCCGGCAACGGATCCCCGTAAATGCGATGCGCGTTCTGATAACAGATCGAACGCAGTTTCTGATCCGATCCCTCAATGACCGGCGTATACAGCCGATCATGCACCGGACGCACCACCTCGACCAGATCGGCGATGGCATTGGTGTTTTCGACGACCAGCTCGTAGGCCAGCTGCCGGTCTTCCAGCCAGTCAAACGCCTTCAGCATCTGATCCGTTGTCAGAAAATGCTGATCCGGCGTCACGGTGCGCATTCTTCTTTCCTTATCATAGATGTACAGCGGATGCCGCACGCCGCCGATCCCCTGCGTCTGGATGTAGATGTCACGCAGAATTTTTTCATCTTTGGTGCAGTAATGAACATCGCCTGTTGCCACCACCATCTTTCCCATCTGTTGCGCAGTGCGAATGATCCGCAGCAGAACCTGCTTCAGCCGCTGCTGATCCGCAATGGAATGCGACTCCACCAGCGGCCGGTAGTTTTCCAGCGGCTGAATCTCAATATAATCATAGAACGCCATGGCCTTTTCCAGATCCTGCTGGCTGCGGTTGGCCGCCAGCTCAAAGATTTCACCGTTAAAGCAGGCCGAACCGATCAGAAGATGTTCTCGATACTGCTCAATACAGCGGCGCAGAATCCGTGGTTCGGCGAGAAATTCCTCACCGCTGCTTTTGGAATTGGCCTTGCCGAACACCGCCAGATAATCCGTATTGGATAAAGTAACAAGACGGAACAGATCTTTCAGTCCGGCCTGATTTCTGGCAATGACATTGACATGCTGCTTCATCACCTTGACAAAAGCCCGCTCATCCTGCAGATTCTGCAGATCCGCTATCGTCTGCGCACCGCGGTTTTTCGCCTCCCGGCACATCAGCAGAAACACGCTGGCCAGCACATCGGCATCATAATCCGCCCGGTGCGCCACTTCCTCAGCATAGGTGATGCGGTAATGACGGGCGATGTTGCCCAGCCGGTAACTGCGCCGATCCGAATGCAGCGCCCGGGCCAGATCCAGCGTGTCCACAACCGGATTGGTCAAAGGAGCGCGGCCGATACGCTTGAGCTCTTCATTGAGAAAATTGTAGTCAAAGGAAGCGTTATGGGCAACCAGCACGCGATCCTGAATGAAATCCAGAATTTCGTCCGCCGCTTCCGCAAACGTTTTCGCGCCGGCGACCATTTCATTGGAAATGTTGGTCTTGCCGCTGATAAACGCATTGATCGCCACCGGCGGTTTGACAAACAGCTGCTTGCGGGCGACGACCTCTCCCCGTTCAATCAGCACCGCGCCAAATTCGATGATGTGATCGAAGCTGCAGCTCAGTCCGGTGGTTTCCAGGTCATAGACGACATAGGACGCCTCGTTCAGCGGCAGCGGCTGCGGATTGCGGACGATCGTCAGGTGTTCGTCGACCATATTCATCTCTACCCCATACAGGATTTTGAAATCCCGATCCGGCGCGCCTTTCAGCAGCCTGGCCGCGCAGCTTTGCGCTTTGGGGAATGCCTGACAGGCCATGTGATCGGTAATCGCAATCGCCCGATGTCCCCAGCGGAACGCCTGAGTAATCAGTTCCTCTACCTCACAAACCCCGTCCATTTCCGATTTGTTGGTATGACAGTGCAGCTCGACCCGTTTTCTGTCAGCCAGATCCTGTTCGCCCGCTTCCTTTTCCAGCCGGATGACCTCATCCGGGAAAAAGACAAGCTCACGGGCAAAGGAATCATAGCGTACCGAGCCGTAAACTCTGACCCGGTCTCCCTTATGAATTTCATCCAGCTTTTCCCGCGTCACCCGCGCTGTCTCAAAACGCTTGCAGGTAATCGCATCCTCTTCATCCTTGACATAAAAGGTCTGAATCCAGCGGCCGGTTTTCTTAATCAGAATCAATTCGATTTCAAAAACCGTCCCGTCAAACTGAACGTTCTGGCATTCATCCGTGATGTCTTTGAGCTTCAGCACCGGAAAATCATCCGGTTTGGTTCTGCGCTTCCGGTAAGCCGGCTTTTCCGCTTTGACCGGCTCCGATGGCTTCCCCTGCGGCTGAGGTATCTTCACTTCAATCTGTGTAAAACTGGCCTGACGGCAGCGGAACTCAAAGTCATAGCTGATTCCGGCGTTCTGCATGAAATAAACGAGTTCATCCCGACCGGTTTCCGCTCTGCTTCGCAGCTGCTCATCGGAAAACAGGCACTCCACCGTCTGACCTGTAAGCGTTGTTACCGCATCATGAACCCAGCTGCCGTCAGACGCCTGTTCGCCAAAGCTTTTCAGATATTCCAGAATTTCGCCGGAATCCAAAGTGCAGCGCTGCGTGCTGATTCTCAGCTCCACCGGACAGCCGATCAGCCGGATCAGTCCGTCGCTGAACCGTTTCAGCTGCGTCAGCGGCATCGCCGCCGGCAAATCCAGATGCACGATGACCTTGCGCTTGGCTTTCACATACTGCACTTCCGTAATGACTCCGCCATCAAAATAAGAGCGGTCGATTCCGTCGATGACCGCCTGATCCAGTGTGTTTTTCAAATCCAGTTTCCCCATCGCCATCTCCATCCTGTTCTGGGTATCATTCTACCATTTTTTAAGCTGAAATAGAATCTGAAAATCGTTTCATCTGCCGGAATGAAAAAAGGAGCCTGCGCTCCTATTGATTTCCGCTGCGGTGCTGCCGCGATTGCGGATGATCTGGTTTCTGACAGCCGCAGTCCTTGCTACAGCCATCCTCTTCCGCCTGACGGCGGCGTCTGGCGTTGTCTTTCAGCTGCTGCTGATGCTCCATCAGTTCTTTCTGATATTCGGCGCCCAACTCGTACGCCATCTCCACCTGATATTCCTCTTTCTGACGGCGGGAAGGACACTGATAGCTGCGTTTGCGATAGTCCATCATCAACTTCACCTCACACTGTCAGTATGGCTGCTCTGAAACCCTCCTATTCCGGCTGCCTCTGTCAAATTAAGGAAAAACCGCCTGGCGGCGGTTAAAACAGATCGTCTTCGTCCTGGCTGTCCGGATACAGAACCAGCGTTTCCATCTGGTCCACACATTGCTGCACCAGCGCTTCAAAATCCCAGCCGGACTCCATTTTCTGCGCTTTCTGCGGATTCGGCTTGGTCACCGGATTCTTCGGTGTAAAAATCGTACAGCAGTCCTCATACGGCAGGATGGAGGTCTCATAGGTACCGATGCGGCGAGCCAGATCAATGATCTCCAGTTTGTCATAGGTCACCACCGGACGCAATACCGGCATCTTCACCACTTCATTGATCGTCTGCATGCTCTGCAGCGTCTGGGAAGCGACCTGGCCGACGCTTTCCCCGTTAACGATGGCCAGACAGCCGGTTTTCTGTGCAGCCTGCTGCGCAATGCGGTACATCATCCGGCGCATGATCGTAATCGCATAGCTCTCATCGCAATGCTTGTAGATGGCCAGCTGCAGATCGGTAAACGGAACGATATGAACGGTGATGCGCCCCTGATAGCGGGCCAGGGAAACCGCCAGATCCAGTACCTTTTTGCGGGCGCTGGAGGAGGTGTATGGCGGGGAAGCGTAATGAATGCATTCGATTTCCACGCCCCGCTTCATCGTCAGATATCCGGCAACCGGCGAATCGATTCCGCCGGAAAGCATCAGCAGCGCCTTGCCGCCAATGCCGACCGGATAACCGCCCGCACCCCGGATCGTCTGGGCCATCACATAGGTAAATTCCTTGCGCACCTCAATCCCGATGCGCAGGTCCGGCTGATGAACGTCCACCTTCAGTTCGCTTTCCTTCAGAATGCGGGATGCGACCGCCCGGTTAATCTGATCGCTGGTAAGAGGAAACTGCTTGTCATGACGGCGGGTTTCCACCTTGAACGTTCCCTGCTGAAGCTCCATCGCCACCTGATAACCGGTCTGCACGATGGTCTGCAGCTCTGAACGAATCTTCAGACACAGCGAAAACGAGCTGATGCCAAACACCTCTTTCAGCACCGCGACAATCCCCTCCGAAGGCGTCTGATGAAGATGAATGTACAGCCGGTCAAAGGTCTGTTCGTAAGTCAGCTGCGGATACGCCGCCAGCGCGGCGCGGATGTTGTTCGTCAGCCGCCGTATGAAGTCCTTGCGGTTTTTCCCCTTGGTGGACAGCTCGCCATAGCGCACCAGAATATGATCATAATGAATGTGTTCCATATTTAACAAGTATCTCCTTCAATTCCCGGACAAACCGGTCTACTTCTTCCTCCGTATTCTGCAATGAAAAGCTGCAGCGAATACTGGACAGCGCCCGCTGGTCACTCATTCCCATCGCTTTGAGCACCGCTGAGGGCGCTTTGGAACGGCTTGAACAGGTACTTTGCGCCGAGACGCAGATTCCCCGCTGGTTCAGTGCGTTCATCAGCACTTCAGAGGTCATCGTCCGGCACGAAAAATTCAAAATCGCACCGACCCCCTCCTCAGGACTGTTGATGTCAATTTCCTTCAGCGCAGCCAGCGACTGCCGCATCCGCCGGTTGAGCATGGCTGTATGCTGCCGGGTCTGCGATTCCGATTCCAGCGCCAGCCGAAGTGTTTTGGCCAGAGCGATATCCGCGACTGAATTGGCTGTTCCCCCGCGCAGTCCCTGTTCCTGCTGGCCGCCGCTGATCAGCGGCACCAGCGAGACGTGCTGTTTTTTGATCAGCAGCCCGCTGCCCTTGAGCCCTTCGATCTTGTGCGCGGAAAAGCTGGCCATATCCGCCAGCGACAGATCCAGATCGATCCGTGTCAGAGCCTGGACACAGTCAAAATGCAATAACGCATGACTGCGGCTGCGGACCAGCTGACGAATCTGCCTCATCGGCATCACGCTTCCCACTTCGTTGTTGACCGCCATGATGGAAACCAGCGCGGTTCTCTCACTGAGCGCTTCTTCCAGCTGTCTCAGATCCACGACGCCCCGCGAATCGACATCCAGATAGGTGACTTCAAAGCCGAAAACTTCCTGGAGCTGACGCATCGCATTCATCACGCTGGAATGTTCCACCCGGGAAGTAATCAGATGATTCTTTTTGCCCAAAGCGGCAAAGGCAGCCCCCTTGATCGCCATGTTGTTGGCTTCGCTGGCGCCGCTGGTAAAGATGACTTCCTGCGGCTGAACTTTCAGCAGCGCCGCGATCTGCGCCCGGCTGCGCTCCATCAGCCGGCTGACCTGCATGCCCTGGTCATACAGAGATTCGCTGTTGGCATACGTGGTTGCCAACAGCGAGCTGACCAGTTTTGTGATCTGCGGATGAACCGGCGTGGTACTGGCGTTATCAAAATAAATCAGATGTGTATCAGGCTGCACTTTTCGCATTCTCCTTAATCAGTTTTTCATAGGATCCCGGATGAATCCTCTCGATGGTCGCCAGCGCTATCGTCAGCGCCTGCGTGTATTCGCCATTGCGGAAACAGAGCTCGGCGCGTGTCAGTTCCGAATCAATTTCCGGATAGGTAGAACGGTATTTGTTGCCGAACACAATCGTATTTTCCACCATCATGGCCATGCCGACAAGATTGTTGACGTTGTTGTAAAGCTTGTAGATCATATCAATCGCATCGTTGAGCGTAGCGTTCATCAGCGGCACGTTCAGCGGCGTTTCCGCCAGAAGATCTTCGATGGAACGGACATAATCATAAGCCTTGGCCAGATCGCCTTCATATGCCGCGGAAATGGCCGGCAGCTTGTTCTTGCGGATCTTGACCTGCATCTCGTTCATGATCAGCTGCAGTTTCAGCAGTTGCTTGCGGGCCCGCGCCTCATCGCTGCAGGCGCTGTCCAGCTGCGCCTTCAGCTGATTGACTTCGCCAAGCAGCTGATCCGCCTCCAGTACCAGTTCCCGCAGCGACACAAGAATGGTCGTGGCCGGCACGGAATTGCCGCGAATCATCTGCATGATTTTAACCCGCAGATCGTCGATATCGATGATTCTCTGTTCCCGCTGCTTCAGCTGCGCCGACATGTCGTCGATACCAAAGCGGACCGAAACGCTGGCGTACAGCTGCCGCACATACTGATTGTTTTCCTTCAGCTGCGTGATCAGCGTCTGTGCCTTCTGCTGGATTTGCTGCATCTCATCGAAGCTCTGCCCTTCTTTTTCAATCTGACTCAGCAGCTGTGTCAGCCGCTTTTCATCTTCCTGCAGATGGTCACGGACATGTTCGCTCTCCCCCTGCTTCAGCGCCGCCAGATCCTGCTTCAGCGTATCGCTGATCATTTCCAGATTGCGCGGCACTTCCAGATGATGCAGAAAAACCCCCCTCTGTTTCTGCATCGAATAGCTGCGCGAGACTTCGTCGATCAGATTCGGGACTTTGCCCCGCGCCAGCTGCAACAGCTCCGGCAGTTCCTCAATCACGGTTTGTAACCCTTTCAGCGCGCTGCGGATCTCTTCCAGCTGCTGAGAAGCCTTTTCAAACTCAGATGCGTACATCCATTCCTCAAAGGAAGAAAACATTTTTTCGGTAGCGGCGATGCGCTGTTCCACCGCTTCCCAGCAAAAAGAAAGCGACGCGCTTTTTTCCTGTGCCTGCAGCTTCAGCATCCGGAATTCTTCCTTCATCTGCGTGACTTCCGTACGCTGGGCCGTTTCCTTTTCCAGAATTTTATCGAGAAAGCCCTCCAGCTGATGAACCTGTTTTTCACCCAGCTCGATCATGTTCTCCAGATCTTCCAGGCTCGTTCTGGCCGCCTTCAGCTTGCCTACCAGAATCAGATCCTCGGTATCCGCCAGATTCTGCGCGATCTGCTTCAGATTGGCCTGAGCCAGTTCAAAATCATCCTTGCAGTGCGTCACCTGCGTCATGGCCTGCTGATTGACCCGGGCGATCGCCACCGCCTTGTTGAGCTTAAACGGCAGCGGAACACTTTTAATGGAATTGTATCGAATTTCCAGTTCGGCCAGCGCCGACCGGCATTTTTTTCTTTTCCTTTTACGAATAAAAAACCAGAGCACCAAAGCCAACAGGACAATCACCATCGCGATGATGACTTCTCTGCGGCTCAGAAATTCCAGAAACTGTTGCAACGCTACCACCTCTTGATGAATATTTTACCATGATTTGAAACCTGATGAAATAGGCGGCAGTGACTTTTCCCCCTTTTCATTCCCGGAGTAAAACCGCGGCCGCCCCTGCTGTACCGGTCTTCTTATTTGTTTATTATCATGATCCCGCCTGACATTGGCCAACTGCGTCATTTCCCTGATCGTCAGGCGGAAATTCCATCTTTTATGATTGACAATGCCGGCTTTTTTCTGATATATTTATTTAGCGTTTAATGATAGCAGCTTACAAAGTTGCGCAGTCAGCGTCGGTACCGGACGATCTCCGGAGCTTCAGTAACTTGCTGCTTCAAGCGAAAGAGCTTTATATCGACACGCTGCGTCAATGATTTGTACCTGTTGTTGTTTTATGTGCCATAAAACACACAAGGAGGAATGAAACATGGCAAGAAATACCGGACCGGTATGGAAAATTTCCCGTCGTCTGGGTTTCTCGATTCTGGAGACAGGCGAGGAACTGCAGCGCCGCACTTATGCGCCAGGTCAGCACGGACCTACCAAGCGCGTCAAACTGAGCAACTACGGAACTCAGCTGCGTGAAAAGCAGAGAATCAGAAATATGTATGGCGTCAACGAACGTCAGTTCGCCAACACCTACCTGAAGGCGGAAAAAATGGCTGGCGTAAAAGGCCACAACTTCCTGTTTCTGCTGGAATCCCGTCTGGACAACGTCGTTTATCGGATGGGCTTCGCCAGAACACGCCGCGGTGCCCGTCAGCTGGTTAACCACGGACACATTCTGGTTAACGGCAAAAAGGTTGATATTCCGTCCTACACGGTAAAACCGGGATCCACAATCGAAATCAAGGAAAAATCCAGAAACATGGCCTGCATCAACGAGGCTCTGGAAGCTACGCTGAACACACCGGCTTTCGTAACCGTGGACAAGGAAAACAAAAAAGGCGTTTTTGTCCGGCTGCCGGAAAGAAACGAACTGAACCAGGAAATCAACGAACTGCTGGTTGTCGAATTCTACAACCGTTAAACCGTTCCAATCGCTGTCAGACAGCATCACTGCCCGGAAAATTCCGGGCAGTTTTTTAATGTTTGTTCTGCCATCGCACCGAACGCAAAAGCTCCCTTATGCAACAGTATATCTCTGTTTTATCGGGAGCTTGCAGCATCGCTAACCGCTTTATCAGATCAGAAAACGCAGATAATTCAAATCCACCTGCATGTACCCTTCTCTTCCCTCGCCCAGTGCCACGCGGATCCATTTGTATCCGTCAGAGAGCACCGTAGCGCTGATCTGATCAACCACAAGCACATCGCCCGGTTTCAGCTGAGCGATCACATTGCCATGAATCACCGCGTCTCTGACATAATACAGGTTGCGTGATCCAACGCCTTTGACCACCTGTACCGTTACATAGGGATTGATCCAGTCCACCCCCTGTCCTCCTTCCTGATTCTCCTCAATGATCACCGGATAATTCCGGTAAGCGGTGCTGACATCGCAGCGTCCGCTGACGCCGGGAATCTGACCGTCACTGGTATATTGCCACATGCCGCAGGACAGCGACGGACCGGTGCTGTTCCACTGAGCCAGCCAGCGGTCATACTCTTCCAGCTCACTGAGATACAGTTTGTTGCGAAACCAGTCCAGATTGGCGTAAATCAGCGGATAAAATCCGGCTTCAGCCAGCTGCTGGCACGTATAAAGACAGATCCGCGTATTCAGCGCCTTATCGTTCAGCGTACCGTGGCGTCGTTTATAGCCATCCGCGTCCTCCATGTCGATCGCTACCGGCATGGTCAATGAAAACTGTTTTGCCAGCTGAATCAGCCGGGCCGCTTCTTCCCGCATTTCCGATTCATTCAGCGCATAGCTGTAATGATAAAATCCATACGGCAGCCCGGCCTCTTCGCAATCCCGCACAAACGTCCGCATGCGCCGGTCTTCCACAAAATGTCCCCAGCTGCATCGGATCATGACCGCATCCACACCGGAACGGCGCACCTGTCTGAAATCAATGCTGCCATTGTGTTCACTGACGTCAATGACCTTCATCCCTCTCACTCCTTTCCTTTCGTCTCAGACAGACCATGCTATGCCTGAAACAGCGATGACGCTGAGCGAATACCCCAAAGTTCTTACTCAGAAAAAGAAAAAAGCGAACATCGTTCAGGACATTCGCTTCGTATCGTTTTCTGAGTGAGGCTTAGAAATGTTTTACACGATCCTCATACTTGGCATAGATCGCATCATTGTTGAAGCCATCCACGTTCTGAGACTGGAAGACCGGCAGTTCGCAGCCTTCGGCAGCCAGAATCTTCAGCGCTTCATTCACGATCGTATCCAGCAGGAAGATACTGGAAATCGTGCTTCCCGGACCAGTCGCCACACCGCCGACATGGCTCAGCGCGTCCCCATCAGGAACACAGTTGTCCAGAATGCAGTCCACGCACTCAAACAGACGCTTGCCGCTTGGATGACGGCTGGTCGTATTCTGCGACTGATGCAGATTGGTCAGCGCAATCGTGTAGACGCCTTCTTTCTGGCAGCGCATCGCCATTTCAATCGGAACCGCATTTCTTCCGGAATTGGAAATGATGATCATGATGTCGTCCTTATCGATCTTATACTGATCATAGATGACATCGGCCAGTCCGGAAACCTTTTCCATCGCTCCGCTTCTTCTGGCGCCGAAATTGGTCAGCGCATCCGGATCCAGCAGCGCGTTGACGTTGCCCAGACCTCCGGCACGGCAGAACAGTTCAATCCCGATCATATGCGAATGACCTGTTCCGAAAACATGGATGATGTGATTGTTCTTGATGTTGTCGGCAAACTTGACCGCCAGCTCCTTGATTTTCTCCTTGTTTTCGTCGTCTGCCTTATGCAGCAGTTCCTCAACCTGATTCATGTACTCGAAATTAAACATTTTCATTTCCTCCTTTTCAATGTTTAAATACGGCCTTTGTATTTTTCCTTCAGAGCTTCATTGTGCTGTTTGCCGCTCTGGGAATCTTCCGGCAACAACAGCGGCAGTTCCACACCCTTTTGCTGCAGCAGACGGCAGACTTCCGTCGTGATCGACTGAGCGATAAAGGCGCCGGTGATTGAAGAAATCGAGCAGATTTTCTCCACTTTGCCGGTTTCGATCAGAGCATCGCCCTGCGGACCGCAGTTATCGATCACCACATCTCCCATTTCATACAGTTTCTTTCCGCTTGGATGACGGCTGGCTTCTGCGGTGGTGTGCTGCCAGCTGGTCACCACGATGACCTTGTGTCCTTCCTGCTTGGCTTTGATCGCAAAATCGATGACTACGCCGTTAATCCCGGAATTGGAAATGATGATAAAACTGTCCTGCGGACGGATATCGTACAGATCATACAGCCGGTCGGCGATATCGGCGCGGCGTTCAAAGATATTGTTCGGATCCCGGAATTCTTCCAGCGTCACTTTGCCATGCAAAACGAAATCGCTCGTCACAATCGTATGAAACGGAACAAGCGAACCCGGCCGGCCGGCCAGTTCCATCCCAAAACCTACGGAATGTCCGGAACCGAACACATGTACGACGCCATCCTGAGCAATCGTATCAGCGCAGATTTCAGCCGCCTTGCGGATGTTGTCCATTTCCTTGTCTTGCAGCGTATGGACCACTTTCAGCATTTCATCATAAAACAGATCCATCGTAATTTCTTTCATGAGCGCACCTCCTAGGAATTCCAGCGTCCCAGATACTGATCCGAGATCGCACGGTTATGAACATCAGCACCCTCGACATTGGCGCTCAGCAATACCGGACAATCGTGTCCCAGCCCGGTCAGATAATGATAGGTCTCGGCACACAGCATCTGCGCAATCACGTTGCCGGTAATCGTCGAAACCTGATTGATCTTTTCTCCATTGTCCAGCGTTATTACCGTATCCGGAGTTTCAGCGCAGTTATCAAGAACCAGATCGGCAAAATCGACCAGATTCTTTCCTGACGGATGATGGGAAACCGAAGCCGCCGCCTCTTTTTTCGAAACTACCGCAATCAGCTTGCGTCCCTTCTCCTTCACCATTTTGGCAAATTCCACGATCGTTCCGCTGTTGCCGGCGCTGGAAATCAGGATGAACATATCCCGATCATCAATGTTATACAGATCCCACAGTTTCTGCGCCAGATCCGTCCGGTCATTGAAATCCGGTGCGGCCGCGTCTTGCGGTGCTACCGCTCCTCTTAGCAGCAGATCCTCCATTTTGATCTGATGAAACGGCATCAGTCCGCCGGCCCGATAGCCCAGCTCCATTGAAAACGCCACGCCATGCCCCATTCCGAACAGCTGAACCAGTCCGTTTTCCAGCATGCAGTCGCCCATCATTTTTGCCGCCTCAAGAATCGGTTCTCTCTGAGTCTTTCTGACTTCTTCCAGAGCCTTTTCGGCAGCTGCGAAAAATTCCTTCGCTTCAGCCATAATGTACCTCCCTTTCACGCGGAATCATTCCTTTTCCATGACCCTTCACGTCGTCTTTATGATATCCATTTTCAAACTCAGTGTCAACCGCTTTCATGGTTTTTCTGGTTTTTTTAATCATCCCATTTTGACCTTATGCGAATAAATAATTTTGCTCTGTCCAGCATGCCAAAAAGCGAAAAAAAAGCGCGGTCAGGCGCCTTATTCCGCATCCATGTGCCGGCGGATAATCAGCGAAATGATCGATGCCGCCAGTCCCGGATCTTCGTTGCAGACAACAAACTTGTACTGGGAAACCATCTCCATTTCCCGTGCCGCCTTGCTCAGACGCTGCTGCACGATTTCCTCCGGCTCCGTACCCCGGCCGCGGATCCGTTTTTCCAGTTCTTCCATGCTTGGCGGAATGATAAAAATCGTCAGCGCATCCGGACACTTCTCCATGACCTGCTGGCATCCCTGCACTTCGATTTCCAGCAGGACATTTTTGCCCTGATTTCGCAGTTTTTCCACGTTTTTCACCGGGGTTCCGTAATAATTGCCGACAAATTCGGCATATTCCAGCAATTCTCCCTCCCGGATCGCCTTCTCAAACGTCGCATGATCGACAAAATTATAATTAACCCCTTCCACCTCGCCAGGACGCATCGGCCGGGTGGTCATCGAAACTGAATATGCCAGATTAAGCTTCGGATCATTGACAAATTCCTTCAGAATCGTCCCCTTGCCGACTCCGCTGGGTCCGCTCAGGATAATCAACAGACCTTTCTTCATCGCTGCTCCTCCTTCTGCTATGGTTTAATAATACAGAGGCCGGGCTGGCTTGTCAAATAGAACCGGACGGCAGCCATTTGGGATTTGCCCTGTCCCGTGTTATAATAAAACCACGTTGTAGAAAGGCGGATATCATGGCATTAGACGGCATTCTTCTGCACGCGCTGTGCGCTCAGCTTCAGCCGTGCATTCCATGCAAGATCAATAAAATTCATCAGATCTCCAACACCGAGCTTCTGTTTCATCTGCGGACCCGGCAGGAAAAGAAAAATTTGATGATTTCCTGTCATTCCCAATACAATCGCATCAACCTGACTGAACGCAGTTATCCGACTCCGGAGGAGCCTTCTCATTTCGTCATGCTGCTGCGCAAACATCTGGAAGGCGGCGTGATCGTTTCCCTGCAGCAGGGCGGACTGGACCGCTGGCTGCAGATGGAAGTCTTTCTGCGCAATGAAATCGGCGATAAACTGACGCGCCGGCTGTATATTGAGCTGATGGGGAAATATGCCAACGTCATCCTCGTCGACCAGCAGGGCCGGATTCTGGATGCGCTCAAGCGTATTCCGCCGTTTGAAAATACCCGCCGGACGCTGCAGCCGGGGGCCATGTTCACCCTGCCGCAGCAGGCGCAGAAAAAAGATCCTTTCCAGCAGCAGTTTGTCGATCCCCAACTTCCTCTGCATCAGCAGTTCGAAGGATTTTCGCCGCTGCTAGGAAAAGAGGTAGACTGGCGAATCCGTCATGGCGAACGCTTTGCCGACATCATGCAGCAGCTGAAAGAGAGCACCTCGCTGTTCATCACGCCGGACCAGCACGACATGCAGTTTCATCTCATTCCTTTAACGCACCTGCAGAAGCAGGCCCGGCAGGTGCCGCTGATGGAAGGCATGGATGTGCTGTATTATCATCGCGAGGAAAAGGACCGCATCCGGCAGATGACCGGCGATCTGTTCAAATTTGTACGCCGGCAGCTGAAGCACTACAGTCAGAAGCTGCCCAAGCTGCAGCAGGCGCTGGAAGAAGCGCTGGATTGTGAAAAATGGCGGGAAGCCGGAGATCTTCTGTATGCCTATGGCCAGCACATCCCCAAAGGAACCCCTTCTGTTACGCTGAAATCTTTCGATCAGAGCCGTGATGTGAAGATTGAATTGGATATCCGACTGGATGGCCGCGGCAACGCCGCCAAATGTTTTCAGAAATACAGCAAAGGCAAAAAAGGACAGGAACATCTGATAGAACAGATCGATCTGTGCGAAAAGGAGATCGATTATTTTGAAGGATTGCAGCTGCAGCTGGAACAGGCTGATTTTGAATCCGCCCGGCAGATCCGCGAAGAACTGGCCGCTCTGGGGTACATGAAACCGCTGCAGCCGCGCATCCGCAAAAAGAAAAAGAAAGCCGCCGCCTTGCCGCAGGTCAGCGAAATTACGCTGCCTTTAGGGGTTGTCCTGCGCTTTGGCAAAAACAATCTGCAGAATGAAGCGCTGACGTTCAAGCTTGCCCGCAAAACGGATCTGTGGCTGCATGTCAAGGATGCTCATGGCGCCCACGTCGTCCTGAACACCGATCAGCCCGATGAGCCGACGCTGCGGGCTGCCGCGATGATCGCCGCTTATTTTTCGCAGAACCGTCATTCCAGCAGCGTGCCGGTCAATTACTGTCCGGTACGCAATCTGAAACGCATTCCCGGCGCCAAACCCGGCCGGGTCGCATTGGGCGCCTACCGGACGATCTACATCGATCCTGACGAGGCCTCCATCGCACAGCTGTTGGGAGAGCAGCCATGAAACAGCATCAGCTGATCCTGACTTTGCCGCTGAAAGAAGTACGCTGCAAATTGCGATATGAGCTGCGATGGGGAGCGCTGCGCGGACAGATCAAGGCGCAGATCCCTCTGGCAGAAGGCGGTGAAGTCCTGTGGATTCAGCCCGATCAGCAGCCGCCGCTGTTATTGATCCTGCAGCACTGGAAACATCATTGCCGGCTGCAGATCTGCGAGGAACCGCATTCCCGCTGGGCGCTGCAGCTGAACGAACTGTTTCTTGCCTGGCAGGTTCCTGCTTCAGCCCTTTAAAAAAACAGGCCGCAGCCTGTTTTTTTGTTGAATAAATCCTGATTCAAGGAACAGAGCTCAGCGCAGCCGCTCTGGCAGCTCTTGCAGACGACGGATCTGCCAGGTAGGCTGCGGCCCCTTCGACGCCGCCGTGCCTTCAGGATGATACCAGCATGTATCCAGTCCGGCGTTGATGCCACCCTGAATATCGGAACTGAGCGAATCGCCGATAACCAGAATCTTCCGCGGATCCTTTTCCTCTATGGTTTTCAGCACGATCTCAAAAAACTCACGCTGCGGTTTCTGAACCCCCAGATCATCGGAGATAAAAACATGACGGAAAAAACGGTCCAGCCCGGTCTTGGCCAGACGATTGCGCTGTGTCGGGCCATCGCCATTGGTCACCACATCCAGTTCCGCCTGTCCCTGCAGCTGTTCCAGAAGCGTCTGGGCGCCCTCGATCAGATCCGTCCCTTCCATCAGAAGCCCTCGATACCGCCGTACTGCAGACTGATCGTCCGCCTTGATGCCCAGCTGATCGAATACCCGGCCAAAGCGGGTATTTTCAATCGTCTGCTTACTGACAAGCCCCCGTTCGAAATCAGCCCACAGCTGATGATTGACCTTGCGGTAACAGGCGATGGCCGTTTCCATCTCCTGCACACCGGCCTCCTTCAGCACTGTGGTCAGCGAACGCAGTTCATTGCGCTCAAAATCCAGCAGCGTGCCATCCAGATCAAAAAGCAGCGTCGTATATCGGAGCCTCATTTCAGCCTGCCCTCCTCAGCCAGACGGCGCAGCTGTTTCACCTCGTAGGGTTTCATCAGCCGGTATTCTCCCGGATTCAATCCGCGCAGCGTCAGCGGTCCCAGCGAACGCCGGTGCAGCCGGCGAACCTGCAGGCCGAAAACTTCCATCATCCGTTTGATCTGACGGTTTCTCCCTTCCTGAATCGTCAGCTCCAGCGATGTCTGCTGACGTTCGAAATCCTTATGGGTAATCCATACCTTCGCCGGCAGCGTCCGGATTCCATCGTCCAGAACCACTCCGTTTTCCAGCTGCTTGATCTGATCCGTTTTCAGAATGCCATTGACCGTCACCTCATACACCTTGCTGATATGATAACGGGGGTGAATGATTTCATTGGCAAATTCCCCGTCATTGGTCAGTAACAAAAGACCGGTCGTATCATAATCCAGCCGGCCAACCGGAAACACCCGCTCCTCAACCTCGCTCATCAGATCCACTACCGTTTTCCGGCCATGTTCGTCATGAAGCGTGCACAGCACCTTTTTCGGTTTATACATCAGATAATACACTTTGTTTTCGCGGGCGATAGCTTTGCCATCCACCTCGATCAGAGCGCCTTTGCGCGGTTTGACGCCCAGTTCCTTCACTACCTGTCCATCTACCCGCACCCGTCCCTGAACAATCATCTCCTCCGCCTTACGCCGGGAGGTAATTCCGCTGGCTGCGATAATTTTCTGCAGTCGATCCATGTTTTTCTCCATCCTTTCTGCCATCACGGCAGTCATTTCGCCCTTTATTATACCATGACTTTTCGGTGATTGACCAGCCGCGCCGGGCGGACATTCAGAAAAAGAAATGCAGTGTCAGCCAGATTCCCACGCCAATGCCGATCACATCCGCAAACAATCCGATTCCCAAGGCGTTGCGGATCCGTTTGACCCCCACTGAAGAAAAGTACAGCGTGATCACATACAGCGTCGTATCGGTCGATCCCTGAATGACGCTGGCCATCCGTCCCGCCAGCGAATCCGGGCCGGCATGATTCAGGATATCGACCAGAATGGCCAGCGAGGCGTTGCCGGAAATCGGCCGGAAAAACGCCAGCGCAAAGACGTCGGAAGGAATGGAAGGAAACCAGCGTCCCACCCCGGCGGCAATCAGGTCAAACAACCCGCTTTCTCTTAACAGTGAAACGGAAAACATCATCGCCAGCAAGCCTGGAAACAGGGTGACAAACAACGACAGCCCCTCTTTCGCTCCACCGGTAAACGCCTCGTAGGCGTTGACCCGCTTCAGCAGGGCAAAGGCAAAGATCACAACGATCAACAGCGGCAAAATCAGCTGATTAGCGGTCATGATAATTCACCAGCCGATCCAGTAACAGCCCCGCCGCGCAGGCACAGCAGGTCGCCATGATCGCAAAGGGCATGAAATCGGTCGGATTGGCCGCTCCGAACTGGGCGCGCAGCGTAATGATCGTCGTGGACAACAGCGTGACCCCGGCCGTGTTCAATACCAGAAACGTCACCATCGAACGGGTCGCCGTCTTTTTGTCCGGGTTGTTGCGCTGCATGCATTCCATTGCCTTCAGCCCGCTGGGGGTGGCGGCGGACCCGAGTCCGAAAACATTGATGGCAATGTTGGCTGCGATGTATTGCAACGCTTCAGGATCCTGATCCAGATCCGGAAACAGCCGTTTCAGCAACGGCGACAGCAGTTTCTGCAATCCTCTCAGTAATCCCGCCGCCCTCGCCACATTCAGAATTCCGTTCCAGAAACAGGTTGCCGCCACCAGCGGCAAGGCAAATTCCAGCGTCTGCTGACCGACCTGAACGATCACCTGATTGATTGAACTGAGCGAACCGGTTCCAACCCCATACATCAGCGAAGCCAGAATCAGAACGATCCAGATTCCATTCACCAGCACCACCTCCAGAAACATCGCTTTTTTTCAGTTCTTTTCGCCGGCAGCGTCCGGGTCACCGTATGCGAAGCGTCCGTCCAGGACAGCGTCATCGTTGACTGCCGCTCATCCACCGTGATGGAAAATACGCCCTGCTGACGGTCCTGCTGACGGACTACGACCTCAAACGGTTCCGTCAGGACGGCGCTGTACTCCCCCTGCACGATGTTCCCCTCTGGCTGCAGCTGCATAAGCTCGCACTCCTCCATCACCTCGCGATACTGCCGTTCATGAAAATTCCATCGATCCGGCACCGCCAGTGTGACGACGATGTACTCGATTTCGCCATTGCGGGCAGCCGTAACCAGCGTTTCCTGCGCCTTGTTGGTAAACCCGGTTTTGCCGCCGGTGCAGAATTCAAAGGAATGCAGCAGTTTGTTGGAATTTTTCCAGCGGCTGCCCCATTCGCTTGTGTACGTTTTGGTCTGAACAATCTCTCTGAACTGATCGACCGTCATCGCATAGCGCATCAAAAGCGCCATGTCGTAAGCGGTGGAATAATTTCCCTCCTGATCCACGTCCATCCCGCTGGGATTATGAAATACGGTATCTTTCATGCCCAGCGTTTGCGCCTTCTCATTCATCATCTCGACAAATCGCTCCACTGAACCGCCCCCGATGTGATAGGCAATCGCCTCCGCCGCATCGTTGCCGCTTTTCAGCATCATGCCATACAGCAGTGAACGCATCGACACCTGCTGTCCCTTTTCAATCCAGATCATGCTGCCGCTGACCCCCTCCAGTTCATCGCCAATCACCCACTGATCGATATAATCTCCGTTTTCCAGCGCGATCACCGCCGTCATGATCTTGGAAATGGAGGCGATGGAACGTACCTCATGTTCATTCTGCGATCGGAGCACATTGCCGTCATTGGCAGCGATGACGATATAGGATCCCTGCGTCTGCGCCTGCACGCCCAGCGGCATCAGTAGCAGCAGCAAGACTCCCAGACATCCTATCCACTTTTTCATTTTCGGCCTCCTGTTTGACAGTGTATGACGCACTCCTCACGGTTAACACCGCAAACCGCTCAACTCCCCTCTTACAAAAAAAGGAGCTTTCGCTCCATCATCACCGACACCGTCCGCAACGACAGCAACCGTTGCAGATCTGACGGCTGCCACACAGCTGGCATCGCTGCGCAAAAGTGCGCTGAACAAGCCGCATTTCAGGAATCGGACCGTATTCATCCTGTAGCAGAAAGGAAATCGGGCGGCCTCGAAAACTGTACCCTGAACGGGCGGCCATCACGCTCTGAATCCACTTGTTGTCAAAATGCCAGGTCCGGCCATCCTTGACAAAAACCGATCCCGTTTCAATGAACTGAAAACTGACGTTGTGCTGCCGGCATTGCCGTGACAAAGAGCGAACCCAGCGATCATCACAAGGCCGGGCGCCGTCGTAGTTTTCCCCTCCGCACAGCACCTCTTCAATCTGACTGTCAGACAGCCAACAGGAAAGATCCACCGGTCCCAACAACGGCGCGCACATCACGCCCTTGTGGCGAAATGGCAGCTGCAGCAGCAGCGGTACCCGCTGCTGTGCCCGCCGCTGATTTTCAGCCGTGACACAAAAAAAGCGCCTTAATCATGCATTTTTACCTCTTTATAAGTGTTTATAAGTCTATTTTTTGTATAACTTGCACAACAAAATCAAGTTGTTAGTGACGTAAAACTACGTCACTCCAGGCTGTTGACAAAGTCGATTTTTCAAATCGGCTTTGTCATACAGCCTTTTATATTCCCCACAGAGAGCCTAAAAAAGAGCTGTTT
>CAJFOC010000051.1 GCA_904395815.1 uncultured Holdemania sp. | reverse complement strand
GGCGATGACCGCGATCTTTTCGTTTCCCCCTACCTTGACCCCGCTGACATCGATCACCGAATCCTGCGGATGAAACATCCGGTTGGCTTTTTTGTATGGCTGCTGAACGCGGGTCACTTCCCGGACAAAATCAAAACTTTTCAGCCATTCCACATCCAGAGCCGTCGTATCGCCAACCAACCCCAGAACGATAAAATTTTGTCCTTCACTGAAGTTAATCTCCAATCCTCGCTTTTCCAGCAGGGAAATCAGATGCTGAAGCTGCTGCTGTTCGGTGTTTTTTTCCACTGTCAATATCATGGTTCTCTCTCCTTCCGCATAGCACGACAATGATCCGAATCAATAAAAAACATCAAATTGCTTTGATGTTGTTTTTAACCAATATAGCACGAAAATTCCAAAAATAATTTTGGCTATATTGGTTCTATCGATAATAATAATAAGAGCGGGTTATTACGATGGTATTCATTCTGATCACTCCATTTACAGTTTACAATCGTCATGAAAAAAATGCAATACATTTTGAAAAAATGCAAATTCATTTCCATTCTTCGATGGATGAAATGGATTCCATTCGTTTCCCTGCTCAAGCTGAATCCTCAGTTTCAGATTCCTGTCTCTTAACAATCCCCATTTCCTTATCAGCACCTGTTTGAATTCACTTTCCTTCCTCTTCAGGCCTTTTCTCATCTGATCGTCCACAGAATACAACGACATTGTAATCAACGTGCAGATTAACCGGCGCCCAATGATGCACGGAAAAAGCATCAATAATAAAAAAATGTCGATTCATTCACTATTCTCAGCACGCTGCAATAATTCCTCTGCTCTCTGCCAGCCACCTGAAGTACGATCATCCCTCATCCTCAACCAGTTTTATGAGCGGAATAAAAAATCTCAGAAAGCGGCAGTTCACTTCCCGAGATTCGTTTATTTTTCTTCTACTATTGTGGCATATTCAAATTCGGTTTCACTGTATCTTTCACCCAATGAAACGCGGCATTCTGAGCCATGATAGGTAAGAACCGCAAACCACTCTCCATCCACTTCCTCAAGTTTGTGAAATGATAAATAATCTCCTTCATGAATGACTATACCATAGCCAACTCCGTCTTCCACATAATTCAAAGAACTGATTGTATTGAATTTCGCAACAATCATATCATTTCCAGGTGTCAAAAACCGTAATCCAAGTACTAATAAAACAAAAGCCAATATAAGAACCCCTAATATTTTCATCGTGATCTTCCTATCCTCCCTATATCTTTTTTAAGATGTCACATTTTTGTTCCTCAATTACTTTATCATTTCTTCCCCTTACGCATTTTTTCCATTTCTTACTGAAAAATTGCCATTTATTACATCCTCAATTTTCTTTTGAACTCTTTCATTAAGTCCGGGAAAAGAAAAAGCCAAATCTTCAGACTTGGCCAGCGTTATCAGAGATTGGATTTATTCTTTAAAGAAATCTTCGCCTTCATGGAAAAAATACTGCTTCATGGCTTTCATGAATTGGCTTCTAAACTGACGGGAAATCGGGATCAGATCGCCATTCAGCATCACCAGACCTTCCCGCTGTAACGACTTGATATAATTAAGATTGACGATATACGATCGATGGATCTGAACAAAAGCTGCAGACAGTAAAGGAAGGTATTCATCAAACACGCCATACACGTCAATCGTCAGCGGTTTTTGTTCCCTGAGCCGTTTTGCTCTCTCACTCCGTTCAACATAGTTTTCCGGATGACGGCAATGAAAACGGATCTTTCTCAAATTCTTTTCCAGGTATAAAACTTCATCCAGAGGTACGACATGAACCTGACGGTTGAATGTTAAACTCAGCGTTTCGCCTCCGCCTTCGCTCCGTATTGCCTGCATCGCCTTATCCAAAGCCCGGGGCAAATGCTTATCCAGCTCTTCCTTCAGTAAACAGTAGATATGATTGCATATGTAAACCTCAGGAAAAAAATTACTGTAAGCCGTAATAAAAATAATCGGGGCCGATGGGGAAATCTCAGAAATCTTCTGGGCAAGATTCAGACTTGTTTTCTTTTCCGTATCAAATTGAATATCCAGCAGAAAAAGACCGTAATTCTCCTGCAACAGACTGTTTTCCAGTTCATTCAGCGAGGCAAACCGAACAATTTCATAATCCATGGACTCCCGGTTGAATCTGTTTTTCACTTTACTGCAGATCTCATCCAGCTCATACGGATTGTCATCACAGATGGCAACCTTCAATAACATCTTCCTTCCCCTCTCTGTATTAAATCAATAATATCATAAATAATGGTACAGAGTCAGCGAAGAGAATTGTGAATCAGATCAAAATTCAAAAAACTTTCTTCATTCGAATATTTCGCAATAAAGAAAGAAGGTCAGAAAAATACATGTTCAATCTGTCTGGAAACCGCATTTTTGAAATTTCTGGAAATGGGAATGATCTCCCCGCTGAACAAGATCAATGAATTCCCCTGAAGAGAACGTACATAATTCAAATTGACGATATAGGAACGATGCGTCTGACAAAAATGTTTTGTCAGATGACTGCGATAATCTTCAAATGAACCATAAGTATCCACTGTCAGTTTTCTGTTTTCACTTTCTCTTTTGATCACCTCAGCTCGATCCAGATACTTTTCCGGGCTCTTGCAGTTAAAACAGATTTTCCGCAAGGACTTTTCCAGATACACAATTTCATGCAAAGGAAGAATCAGCGTCCTGCGATTATGCAGGATCGGAACGCCATAGGGCGCGGAGGGATACAGTAATGTACAGATATCATCCAGAACTGTGGAAAGCTGCTCATCCGCTTTGCTCTTGCTGACCGTATAAATATAACCCGGCCATGCCAATTCAGTAAGAAAAGCATCTTCTGCCAGAAGAATGATATAAACTTCAGGTAAAATTCCGTGAAGTTTCCTGGTTAAATCAAAAATCACTTTCTTCTCTGATACCTGTTTCAAATTCAGTAATAAAATCTGAAAGTCCTCTTTGAGAAACCGGTCCTGAAACTGATTCAGAGAATGAAACTGGAGAATATGATACAGATGCCCCTGCATTCCTTCGACTTTTCTGATATATTTTGAGAATTGATCCATTTCCGACCAATCGTCCTCAATTATCGCAATAGTGAACATAGTTTTCCCCCTAATGATGTTATTTTTTAATAATGCTCATTAAGGTTCAATAGTTTTGTCATTTTTAGAGGATATCGTGTAACAAAAAGCACGAAGAGTGTCGATTACTCCCTGGCCATCATCAACGCCTCGGCTACCGCTTTCTGATGATCTAATGAAAGGCTGATCTCTCCATGATAGCGGTTCAGAATTTCTCTGATGATAACGAAACCGTTGCCGCTGATCCGCTTCTTGCGATGACGACGGTTCAGACTGCGGCTGTTTTCACATCGTATCAGAAAAATAGCGTTGCGTCGGGTAATCGATAAGCTGACAAAAGGATTTTCACTTTCTTCCGCCTCTTCCATTGCATTTTTCAGAATATTGGATAAAAGCGTATTGAGATCATAATCGTCAAAGCCATGACTCAAAGATGCTGTTATTGCATAGTTCACCCTGATCTGACTGTTCTGCATCTGCTGCTGCATGGATACCAGCATTGCGTTGACAGAAGGATTATCGCAATATTGCGGATACCGCTGATCTTTGAGCTGATCATGCAGCGTCTGAATCGCAGCCACCGACAAACCGCAGGTTTGAAAAGAAATGCACTGAAACAATTCACTCATCAGTTCCTGTTTCTCATTCAACTGCTGAAGCTGCTGCTGAACAAGACAGGTATGCTGCCGCCGGCGTTTTTCCCTATTGCGCTGTCTGCTCAGCTGAATCATGCCAAAAATCAGAAAAAGAGAAACGATCTGGATTGCAATCAAAGTCAGTATGAGAAAAAAGGTCAGATTCCAGGAGATCTCATAATCAGCAATGACATGATAAGAAAGCAGATACACCCACGCTCCCTGAAGTACCATTAAAAGAAGCACTGGGCCCTGCTGTTTCCAGTCCATTTCGGGAAAACTCCGCTCTCTGATCCGCAGAATCAGCAGAAACAGAAGCGTGGTATACAGATCCATAAACAAAAATCCCCACGGCGCAAAAAAACTGGCATCCTGAAACGCTGCCTGATTAAAACCACGAAGAGCCAGCATCGTCAGAATCGACAGCATCTCCGCAACCAATGATACCAAGTAATGAAAAAGAATAGCCTTGAATGTAGTCAGCCAGGACTGCCTGAAAAACAGCTTCAGTATGAAAAATAACTCAATCAGCGTAACGACAGTGCGAAAAAGATTATTGCCAGATAAAATACTCAGCTTGTGGACCAGAAACATCACACCAACAAAATTAATCAGCAGTATTGCATACAATTTCAGTAAATTCACACCGGATCTGTCACGAAAATACGAATGATGAAAATAGGCCCAGCTGTACAGCAACACGATATGATTCAGATAAAACAACGGTGACTCAACCATCAGCAGTTCCCCTTCCCCCTCATACCATCAGCAAGACTTCAACCCGGGAAGATTCAGGAGTAAACTGAGTTTCCATCTGTCCCTGATAACGATGCACTACATCCCGGACAATCAGCAGCCCCTGACCGGAAATCTTTTTGTTCTGAGATTGGCGGGCTTCTCCATTATTGCATACACAAATATTCATCAATCCCCGCTGCACTTCCATGGAAAGAGAAACAAATGGATCAGAAGCATTTTCAGCGGCAGAAACGGCGTTTTTCAGCAGATTCGCCAGAATAATATTCAGATCATAAGGGGTAATGGACACATTCCGCCACGCTCCCTTCACCGCGAAATCCATTCTGATGTTCCGGCTTTGTCCTATCTGTCGAAAATAGTTCAGGCAGGCATTGATATACGGATCCTCGCAGATCAGATCATTACGCGCTTCCCTGAGCTGAGAGCGGATCCGGGAAAAATCCGGATTGTCAGAAGAATGATGAATTTCCATGAACAATTCCTGCAGTACGGCTTCCTTTTGTGTCAGCTGATTCAGCTGAACGCTGACCTCTTCATTCATCTGTTTTTCATGATGAAGCTGCAGCCCCTTTTTCCGCTGCCGGAACACATTGAAAACGAAAACCGCAATGATCAGATAGGTCAACAGCAAAATCAGATATGACTGCGCCATGCCGAAAGCCCCGACTTCCTTGACCAGGATCAGCTTATAGGATAAAAGATACACCCACAAAAACTGACAGCCTACAAGAATACTGACAGAAACAAGATTAACCCCCTGATGTACTTCATTTCGATGAAACAGACCGACTACCATACGAAAGACGGCCAGACTGAAAATATCCAGCAGAATCAGCACGATGAACCCTTGATAGATCGCTGCCCCAAACGCAACATCATTCAGCATGGAAAACAGCAAACTTCCCAACATCGCAATGATTTCCACACTGATGGAAAGCAGCTGCTGCAAAATCACGACAAACAGCACTCTTTTCCACGAGCCTCGTTTGACGGCATAACTGATCAGCAGCAATGCGACCAGCGAAAAAGCCATCCGGAAAAAAGAATTGTCCTGCTGGGAGCCCGGAATTTCAAAGATGAACAGCAACCCTCCGATCACCATGATCAGACAAAGACACAATTCCCAGAAGTCTCTGCTGTAACTCTTTCGTACCGGAAGCATCGCATTGTAAAAATACGCCCAGGTCATAATCAGAGGAATATGGTTGAGATAATAAAATACATTCTGACTCATATTGCTGCCTCTGATGTTTCAAACACGATCGCCGAATTCGCCGTCATTGACTGAAGCTTCGGTTTCAGAGAAACCGATGGCTCCTTGGGCAGCCGAATCCGGGTCTTTTCTTTCAGCTCAATGCCCACTGACTGACGGGCATATTCCTCAGACAGACATTGTAAAACCTGCAGCAATTCCCGATAATCGAAATCCTCAGGAACCTCAGAATTTACTTCAATCTTCATGCCTTCTTCTTCCAGCTGATAATACTGAATCAGAATGTCCATCATGACATTTCCGGTTTTGTATTGCGGAATTCGGTTATGATATTCCTGAAGAATCTTATCCGAATACCGCTTCAGTTCCGCGTCTTTACCCTGTTCTTTCAAAATCTGCAGCGTCATCAGATGATTGGACAGATCGTGATAAAAGAAACGAATGTTGCGTTGCTGCATCACCGCAAACTGATAAAACTGATAGTTTTTCTGATTCATCTGCTTCAGATGTTCGATTTCCTGTTTTTCTTCATGATAACGAATCACGGCACGGATAATCCCGAACAGACAGAAATCGCCCAAAAACGTAACCAGAATGACCATCGCTACAATCACAAAAATCTGAACCAGCGGCATGCTTTTATTGACAAACAAAACCGCGGCAATCAAAATCAGCTGACTGAGCGCAAAACCAGCCAGATACAGAACCCCATTTTTCCTTTTCATGATACCGTTTCCCCCTGCTTAAATTTACTATATCAATGATATAAAGCGTATTCAACAGGTTGAACTTCAAAATGATACGGGAATTGCTCTGTACAGGCTTGTAACCCAGTCCGGATGATCAAAGAAAAAACAGCCAGATCTTCAGATCTGACTGCATGGTGTGTTCCACGACTTCCCATGATGAAACTGAAAAAAGCGATCAAATATACGATTCAAGTTTCTTCAGAATCATTTCTCAGCGATATTCTTTGACTTTTCCCTGATGATTGATAAAAAGCAGCGTAATATTCAGTTTTTTCTTCATATAATCGCTTAACAGCTTCCATTCCTGTTTGGAAGAAATCTTGGATTCCATCAGAATGGAATACTTCTCAATGGAAGGATCCATTACCTTAATCAGCGAATACATTTTGGAATTGAAAGTCTGTTTCTTGCCGCGCTTCTCATAATCGATCTGAATCAGCCACTGGCCCTGCTGTGTATCGACAAGAACGTCATTTTCCCGAATCTCGTAACTGAGATTCTGGCGTTCCAGCCATCCTGCCAGCGCTTCGGTCATAAACGAATAATTGAACTTGGCCTCAATTTTGCCCGTTTTCGGATTTCGCTTCATTCCCGAAGTCCGTTTCAGCGTCGATCCTGTTTTCCGTCCGCGCTTCTTCGGCACATAAGCACTTTCTCGGCTGTCCAGATCATGAAGATAATACCGGATCTTCATCTTGGTGCTGACATTCTTTTTTCCGCTTGGCGAAACGAGCACCTCATCCTCCACAAGCATGCACTGACGCATGGCGCTGCAGCAGGTAATCAGCGTCGCATTGCCCTCATTCAGCTTCTCCATCAGTTCTTTTGCCGTACATTCCAGCTGGGTTTCACCGGCGTTAACCGCCTCCGTTTTCAACTTATGTATCAACGCCTTGTAGTCTGCAATTTTAGCTCCCATTATCTTACTCCTTTTGACCATCTTTTAAAACGATAAGTAAATTATATCAGGTTAATTTTTCAGGTAAAGAGAAAACCGTCAATTATTCTTTTTTTTTACTCATTTGCTATGAAAAAACAGAGAAAGCATTCCCTCTGACCGCGACCTCTGAATTGTTCACAAAACCGGCAATCATTTTATTTGGATTCGTCATCATAAATCAGAAAAAATTCTTTCAATGAAAGCCCCAGCGACAAAGCCAGCTGCCAGCAATCCTGTAAGTTCAGCGGCTTCTGTCCGTTCAATATCTGCATACCCCAATCAGCGCAATGACCTGCCCTGACGCTCATCTGCTCCGCGGTCCATCCATTTTGTTCCATCACCTTCCGCAGCAGATCCACTGCCCATCGTTCTGCATCCCGCACGTCGTTTTCCTCGCTTTCCGTCCATGATATATACGTCATGGAGAAGGAAGTTCCTGTCCTTGAAAACAAAAAAATAAAGAAAACTCCGCAAGCGGAGTTTTCAGTTCTCGGATTTCAGATGAGCGTCCATCCAGCTGAGCGTTTCTTTGTAGGACCGTTCCCGATGGGAAGGCTTGCCATACGAATTCAGACCGTGATGATCGCCATCAAAGCAGACAATCCGCGTTTCAATTCCTCTGTCCATCAGAGCGGTTGCCATCTGCAATCCATCGGACAGCGGGCAGCGGAAGTCAGCCAGCGGCTGAATGAACAAAGTCGGCGTCACCACATTGCAGGCTGAATGCAGCGGAGAGCGCTCCCAATATGTCTGCGTCTGATCAAAAATGGAACCGCCCATCTGATCCGGGACAAATTCCATGCTGATGTCGGATACTCCGTACATGGAAATCCAGTTCACCACAGAGCACTGACTGGAAGCGGCTTTAAACCGATCCGTATGACCGATAATCCAGTTGGTCATGTATCCGCCATACGATATTCCGGTAACTCCCAGCCGCTGCGGATCAATCTGCGGGTAGCGTTTCAGCACCTCGTCTGTAAAATTCATGATATCCTCATAATCCTCCGTACCGTGCCGGCCGCGAATTTCTGCGAACGCATTGCCGCGGCCATCCGATCCGACCGGATTGCAGAAAAAGACAAAGTAACCGGCAGAAGACCAGATCTGCATGTCAACGCTCAGCGTTGGATGATAGGTGCCTTTGGGACCGCCATGAATTGTCAGAATGGCCGGATAGGTTTTCTGCGGATCAAAATCTCTTGGCCTGATCACCCAGCCGTCAATTTCACGCTGATGGGAGGTGATGGTCAGCGCTTCGCATGCGCCGATATCCAGATCTTTCAGCGTTTCTTCGTTAAAATCGCTGAGACATTCCCTCTGACCGCTGATCAGATCAATCTGCCATACCTCGTCATACCCTTCTTTTCGTTTACCGGTCAGCAGCAGCCGGCCCTGATCAACGTCAAAACTGGTGATATCGCCATCCCAGTCCGTCATGCACCTAAGCTGATTGTCCGCATCAAAGCGAAACAGGTTGTCACTGGACCGGCCGTGTCCGATAATCCACAGCGCTCCTTCCTTTTCCTTTGAGACCGAATAGGACAGATCCGCTTCTTTCAGCAGGGTCAGCGTTTGAGTCTGCGGATTCAGCTCATAAAAATCAGGATGTTCATTCTGTCCCCACCGCTTTCCTTCCGCCGCACAGAACAGAATCCGCTGGCCATCGGTCGCCACCAGCTGCATCCGATTGCCAAAGCGTTCATTATGAAACAGCGCAGTTTGCTGGCCGCAATCCAGATCATAACACCAGACATCCTTCTGCAGCCGCAGACGACGACTGTATTCGCAACCGGAATAAACGATCTTCCGGCCCACGATCACAGCGGCCTCTACCTGAAACAGCGCTGAACTGCATGGCGTCAGTTTTCCGCTTGCCTCTTCATACACAAACAGCCGGGTACGCATTTTACTGGTAAATCCCGGCGTTCCGTTAGACCAGAAAGGCGCTTCATCCAGCACATGAAATTCCCTGTCGCGATGACGCTGTTCAGCGACTTCACGGCGCTGAGTTTCATTCATCTTATAATAGTCGGGAACCCCGGCGTCGCAGCGAGCCGTGACCAGATACAGTCCGGTTTCTATTTTTTCCAAACGGGTGACAGCCAGCGGCAAAGTAAACGCCTTGACCGCCTCGCCGCCATCCAGACTGATCCGGTACACGCCCGTCAGTTCCTGGCCCTCTTCCACTTTTTTTCTGTCTTCCTCATCCCGGACTGACAGAAACATCAGCGTCCGCTCATCATCCCACAGATAGCTTGCTTCCCTGCCGTAACTGGTCAGCGGATAAAACGATCCGCCCTCAGGACGAACCCAGACCGTCTGATCGTAACCATCCTGTTCATTACAGGATTTCACGACCACAGCGATCGTTTTCCCATCTGGTGACCAGCGGACATCGGACAACGTACGCAGCTTTCTAAAATCATTCAATTCAAATTTTGTCATATTTCAGCCTCCTGATATCTTAACAGTTTACACTGGCATGAAACAGAAGTCAAACCGCTTTCATTTTTTCAGATCACCTTTGTCCTCATTCGGAGTTCCCCTGTCGATCAGACTTCCTGCAGACGGCGATGCATGGCGGCAAACCGGCCGGCAATCTCCGGATCAAACTGGGATCCGCTGCCGGCCTCAATCTGTTCCAGCGCCTGCCATGGTTTTATCCCCGGCCGGTATATCCGACCGGCAAGCATGGCATCCCAGGCGTCAGCTACCGCCAGAATACGGGCCTCCTGACAGATTTCCTCTTTTTCCAACCCCAGCGGATACCCCAACCCATCCCAGCGCTCATGATGCTGCAGTACCGGCGCCGCCAGCTCTTCCATTGCCGGCAACAGCTGCAACAGACGAGCTCCGGCCTGCGGGTGGGTTTTCATCATTTCCCATTCGTCAGAATTCAGTCTGTCCGTTTTCAGCAACACCTCATCACGAACAGTCAGTTTTCCCAGATCGTGCATCAGACCGGCATCCCGAATGCGCCAGCGTAACGATGCAGGAAGCGACAGTTCCTCCGCCATTTTCTCCGCAATGCGGCTGACCCGGACACAGTGACGGGCAGTCTGCGCATCTCTGGCATACAGCAACAGAAGACAGGCTCGGATAATCGGCTGGCGGCGCTGAATCTCATCCTGACGTTTGATCATGACATTCCCTCGTTTCCAACCAAGAGTATTCCCTCATCCGCCATGATTAAACCCAAAGAAAAAGGACGGGAATCCCGTCCAGAAAACTAATGTCCGGTTTTGCTCAGAATCAGTTTCTCCAGCTTTTCCAGCCCGGTCTGCAGCTGCACGCGCGGACTGGCCAGATTGAGCCGTTCAAAGCCAAGATACGGACTGCCGAAGAACTTGCCTTCCGAAAGATATACCCGGCCTTCTTCAATAATCGTCTGATTCAGCGTTTCCCATTCCATCCCGCAGTTGCGCATATCCAGCCAGAAGAAATACGTCCCTTCCGGTTTGCGTGTTTTGATCATCGGTAACCGGGTTCTGAAAAACTCATCGGCATAATCACGGTTGGCCCTGAGGTATTCCAGCAGCTGATCCATCCAGTCTTCGGATTGCCGGTAAGCGGCCTTCATCGCTTCCAGCGCAAAGATGTTGATGCTGGCGATTCCGACGTTGACCGCCTCAGCCCGGAACTGTTCAAACAGTTCGCGGTTTTTCATCACCACTCCGGAAATCTTCAATCCGGCCAGATTGAAGGATTTTGTACACGAAACGCAGGCAATCGTGTTGCGTCGGGTATATTCGCTGATATTGAGAATCGGCACCAGCTTGCCGTCAAATACAAAATCGGCATGAATTTCATCCGAGATGATTTTCAGCTGATGCTTCTCGCAGAACAAGGCAAGCTGCTCCAGTTCCTGACGGCTGTACACCCGGCCGGTCGGATTCTGCGGATTGCACAGAATAAAAATCCTGGTCTGCTCATCCACAACGCTTTCCATCTGATCAAAATCCAGTTCGTAACGTCCGTTATCTTCTTTCATCGGACACAGAACCGGAATCCGGCGGTTGGACAGCGTCTTGTCGACAAACGGTTCGTAGGCCGGCGTAGGAATCAGGATCTTATCGCCTTCTTTGGAAAAAATCCGGATAGCGGCTGATACCGAATACATCACGCCGGTAGTCATCATCATCATCGACGGATCCGCGTCATACTGAACACGGCGGTTAAACCAGTCAGCCATCAGTTCGGCATATTCCCTTCCCCGTTCGGTATAGCCGTAAACCGGGCAGGTCATGCGTTGTTTCAGCGCCTGCTGAATCGGTTCCGCCACCGCGAAATCCATGTCTGCAATCCACAACGGCGTCACATCCGGCGCGTTCAGCTGTTCCTGAACGACAAACCACTTGGTAGCGTCCGTATGGCTTCGATCCACGATTCTGTCAAAAAGTTCATTCATCACCATTCACCTCTGCCTTTTAAGTTTAGCATATCTTTTGCCGTAAAGACAGAGAGCCGTCATTTTGGTTAGAAAAAGAAAAGCGGAGATGTTACTCCCCGCAAGGCTGCAGCGACTGCCGCAGCTGATCAATGGCCTGCTGCAGATTCGATTCGTCATAATGCTGCGATTTCAGCAGCATGAACCCCTGCATCATCGCCCGGTTGTTGCGATCAATCTGACTTTGCGGCCAGCCCTTTCGCTCCGTCCGGTCTGCCTGATGCAGCAGTTCGGAAAGTTCGCCAACCTTCATCAACAGCCGGTGTTCCCGACTCACCTCGTCCAGCAGTTTTGCCACCGTCCAGTTCCGGTTGTGTTCGGTAACTACCATCATGATCGGCCGGCATTGCCAGCCGGCCTGCTCTGCCTGCTGAAAGATTTCCTGAATGTCCTGATCGTCCAATCCGTTCATCAGTACAAAGGAATCGCCAAATCGCGCGCAGTCCTGATTGCTGAGCGGTTTCTTTTCCAGCACTTCGCTGACTTGCATCGCCAGCATTCCATCATCCATCAGCTGCAGTCCGATCTGCCGCTGCTGCAGAATTCTTTCCAGAATTTTCAGATCCATATCATCGATGTTATAACAAATCATCGCTTTGGTTTTCATCGTCAGTTTCCCTCCAATGCTCTGTATTATACCCGAAACTGGAAAGAATATCCAATCCGGCGCTTCTTTGATCGTTCTGACACAGCGCCTAGAAACCGCAATCCTCGCTCTTCCAGCGGCATTCGCCCCTCACCCAGGCAGCATGACAGTTCCACTGCTGGTCAAACAGCGCCAGATCCGCATCCATTCCCGGCAGAATTCTCCCTTTGCTGTTCGATACTCCGATCAGCCGGGCCGGATTGACCGCTGCCATTTCCACCAGCTGACATGGCGTGCAGCCGCACATCTGCTGCATGATGCGGACCGCGTCATTCATTCCGATCGCCGATCCTGCCCTCCGGCCGGTTTCCACTACCCGGACATGCTGTCCCTTTTTGCGGCAGAGCAGCCCGCTGAACTCAAAACAGCCGTCCGGCATTCCCTTGCCCAGCATGGCGTCGGTAATCAGCACCAGCCGGGATGAACCGAAATGCTGCCAGGTAACCCGCACCACCTCCGGATCCACATGAAACCCATCGGCAATCAGTTCGGCCGCCATGGCCTTCTCCAGAAAAGCTCCGGTCACGCAGCCCGGCTGCCGGTGCAGATGCTGGCTCATCGCGTTGTACAGATGCGTAAAACCTGCCGCTCCGCATAATCGGGCCTGATGCACCTGAGCGCTGGTTGCCGCCGTGTGTCCGATCATCACCGTGATCCCTTCAGCCACAGCAGCTTCAATCAGCTCCGGCATACCGGGCCGTTCCGGCGCCACCGTCATCAGCTTCAGATGTCCCTGAGCCGCCTCACACATCTGCCTCAATTCCTCCAGCGACGGATCCCGCAGCCATTGCTCATTCATCAGCGCCTTGTACTGAACGCTCAGATAAGGACCTTCGCTGTGAATCCCCAGCAGACTGGCACCCGGCTGATCCATGCTGCAGCCCGCCAGGTTTTCCAGAATAGACAACATCTGCGGATGACTGACCACCGTCAGCGACGCGATGAACGATGTACAGCCATCCCGGATCACATTCTCGGAAACTGTCCGGACTGCCTCTGCCGTTCCTTCAATCAGATCCCGGCCGCCGGCGCCATGAATATGAATATCAATCCATCCCGGCGTCAGCGTCAGTCCCCGTGCATCGAGAAAACAATCCGCCATGTCAGGCCGTACCGCATCCGCTTCCAAAACGGCCGTGATCCGGCCCTGCTCAACAATCACCGCGCCATCCTCCAGCATCCGGTCCTGATCGCAGACAACCCGGGCATGAACAATTCCGGTTCTCACCACCGCTCACCTGCCTTTAACCGCCGGCTTGCTTCTTCCATAATCTGAACTGAAGCGGAAGTTCCGATGCGCGTTGCCCCGGCCTCACGCATTGCCAGCAGCGTATCCAGTGATCGGATTCCGCCCGCCGCCTTAACCTGAACGTGATCTCCGGCTTCCGCCTTCATCAGCCGTACATGCTGCACTGTCGCTCCTGCCGATCCGAAACCGGTCGACGTCTTGATAAAATCCGGCCGCACCCGGCTGGCCATCCGTGCCAGAATCACAATCTCTTCCTCCGTCAGGTAACACGTTTCCAGGATCACCTTGCAGATTTTGTCATATCGATGACAAAGCCGGGTCATCTCTTCCATTTCGCGCTGAACTGCCGCCCAGTTTCCAGCCTTGACTTCCGTCAGATTGATCACATAGTCAATCTCATCCGCACCATGATGAATCGCCTGTTCGCATTCCATCAGCTTGATGGTTCTCTCCGTCTGTCCCAACGGAAAGCTGATCGCTGCGCCGACATGCACCTCGGTGTTCCGCAAAGCCTCCGCGCACAGGGAAACCTGCGCTGAATTGATCGCAATCATGCGAAAATGCCATTGTTCGCACTCACGGCACACCTGCAGAAGGCTCTCCTTTGTCGCATCCGCCTTCAGCAAGGTATGATCCATCATCGCCGCCAGATTTCTCAGCTGTTCCTCCATCGTTCTCCCGCCTTTCCATTCAGTCTATGCCGAAATCTTCTTCTGATTTCATTATAGCGGCAAAGCTTCGGACCGCCAAGCAACGCCGTCCTCTTTTCCACCGTTTTCCTTTATGGAAAAGCTTTTCCTGATAGCTGAACGGAATGCCGGCACGCAGATTTTTGCAAGTGTACACACACTTGCTGTGCTTGCTATTCTGCTAATTCCCTCAAACCCATTGACAAATGGCTCGATTTTGCCTATAATATAGGTAAGATATTTGCCTAATTATATTATAAGCAAATAAGGTTCCTCTGTCAATAGGTTTAGGCAAAATAATAGGCAAATAAATTTCCGAGTGAGGTTT
>CAJFOC010000050.1 GCA_904395815.1 uncultured Holdemania sp. | reverse complement strand
CCGGCGGGAAATCCGGTTGCGGGAATTCAGACAGGTTCCGTCCATATCCACGGCGATCAGCTGCATCGTATCCCTCCTCTTTTTTCTGTCTTCATTGTAGCGGATTGGGAAAGGAAACGTCAGTGACAAACCGCCGCGGTTGTCAACCAAATCAAAAAAGCCGGGACATCCCGGCTTTATGCTGATTCAGTTCTGATTGGAACGAATCATCAGATCACAGATTTTGTTGGCGTAGTCGATTGGATCTTCAACCTTGAAGCCTTCGATCAAAAGCGCCTGACTGTACAGCAGATCGGCATAGTCTCCGATCATTTCAGGATGAACCTGCTGTACTTTCTGCAGCGTGGCGAAAATCGGATGATCCGGGTTGATTTCCAGGATTCGTCCGGCGCGGACCTCGTTCTGATTCGGCATCTGATTGAGTACTTTTTCCATCTCCATCGACAGTCCTTCATCGGAAACCAGGCAGACCGGATGCGATTTCAGGCGGGAAGACAGCCGGACTTCCTTGACTTTGTCGCCCAGCGCCTCTTTCATTTTTTCTAACAGCGGTTTGTTTTCCTGGGTTTTTTCTTCTTTGGCTTTCTTCTCCTGTTCATCGTCCAGATCCAGATCGCCCTGATTGATGGATTTGAATTTCTTTTCCTTGTATTCCATCATGATGTTGGCGGCAAATTCATCGACATCGTCAGTGAAGTAGAGCACTTCGTATCCTTTGTCGAGAACCTTTTCCATCTGCGGCAGTCTGCGGATCTGTTCGATCGTTTCGCCGCTGGCAAAGTAAATCTGATCCTGTCCTTCCTTCATCCGGGATACGTATTCGTCCAGCGTGGTGTACTCATCCTTATAGGTGGACTTGAACAGCAGCAGATCCTGCAGCTGGTCTTTGTGCATCCCATAATCCTGATAGACGCCGAATTTCAGCGACAGACCGAAGTTGCGGAAGAATTCCTCGTATTTTTCCCGTTCGTTTTTCAGCATGTCCTCCAGCGTGGATTTGATTTTTTTCTCGACGTTGCGGGCCAGCGTTTTCATCTGGCGGTCCTGCTGGAGAATTTCACGGGAGATATTCAGGTTCAGATCATCGCTGTCGATCAGGCCGCGGACAAAGCGGAAGTAATCCGGCAGCAGATCCTTGGCCTTGTCCATGATGAACACGCCTTTGCAATACAGCTGCAGGCCTGGTTCATAGTCGGCGCTGTAGAAGTTGTACGGCGTTTTGGCCGGGATGAACAGCAATGCGTTGTAGGAGATGTTGCCTTCTACCGAGTAATGAATGACCTTGGCCGGTTTTTCCCAGTCGGTGAATTTGGATTTGTAGAACTCATCGTATTCTTCTTCGGTGATTTCCGATTTGCTGCGCTTCCACAGCGGAACCATCGAATTCAATGTCTGCAGTTCTCTGACGGTTTCCGGCTCGTCCTTGCCCTCTGCCGTTCGGGTAGTTTCCACTTCCATCTGAATCGGCCAGCGCACATAGTCGGAATACTTTTTGATCAGCGAGCGGATCGTGTATTCTTCCAGATACTGATTGACTTTGTCGTCGTCGCTTTCTTCCTTCAGTTCCAGAATGATGCGGGTGCCGACTTCTTCCTTCATGATCGGTGCGATGGTGTATCCGTCCTCACCGCTGGAAATCCAGGAATAAGCCTGATCGTCGGTGGCGCTGCGGGTTTCCACGATAATTCGCTGCGCGACCATGAAGGCGGAATAGAAGCCGACGCCAAACTGTCCGATGATGTCGACGTCGCTGGCGCCTTCTTCCAGCTTCTGTCTGAATTCCAAAGAACCGCTGTGAGCGATTGTGCCGAGGTTGTTTTCCAGCTCCTGCTGGGTCATGCCGATGCCGGTATCGGTCAGGGTGATCGTCCGGTTCTCCTTGTCCAGATCGATTCGGATTTTCAGCTGATCCTTATCCACTTTGTGATTTTCATCTGTCAGCGAGAGATAGTACCGCTTGTCCAGCGCGTCGGAGGCGTTGGAGATCAGCTCACGCAGAAAGATGTCCCGATTGGTATAAATGGAATGGATCATCAGATCCAAAAGACGTTTGGATTCAGCTTTAAACTGTTTCTTAGCCATAGTGATGTCCTCCTTTTAGCACTCTTTGCAAGTGACTGCTAAAATAATATAACACTTTTCAACGGGGATGACAAGAGTCCGCGCTGAAAAGCGGCGTCAACCATGACAGGAATGATATTCCCCGGGCCTATGGGCATGACTCTGCCGGATCATTATGGTTTCAGCGAATGGTTTGATGCGTCATGATCCGCTCATCATGGATAAAGACGGCTGAAATTATAATCTCCAATAACAGGAAAAAGAAGTATTCCATGATATCGAGAAACGACACAAAAAGCGATGAATTGTTGATATGATTCATAACAAAGAAAGAAGGGAAGCCGGTGAAGATCACATTGGGTGAAAACATCAGATTGCTGCGGAAATCCAAAGATCTGAGACAGTCGGATCTGGCTTCCGAGCTGGGACTGACGCATAAGGCGATTTCCCGTTATGAAAATGACAAAGCGCAGCCGGATCTGAAAACGCTGGAAAAGATGGCCCGCTTTTTTGAAGTGGATATGAATTTTCTGCTGGATTTCAGTTCCACGGAACCGCCGGACTGGCAGGTGGTATTGCGCAATGGCGATGTGGATCTGCTGGAAAAGTTTCACGGCTGTTCCCATGAACATCAGCGTCTGCTGAAAATGATGGCGGATGAGCTGTACAAAATCGATAATCCGCGCCGGTCGCATTCGCTGGTTCATGAGACGCCGGCGGACTACGATCCTGCGCCGCGTCGTGAAGAGACGCCGCCTTCATCCGAAGAAGAGATCTGACCTGAACATGCAGGTCGGATTTTTTTATTTTTGATGAGGATGAAATCTGATACAATAAAGCCAGAAACGGAAGGATGCTATGAAAAAAACAAAAGTCATAACCCGCCCTTCTCCTTATCCGGTGCTGATCGCGGCGCTGGCGTGGTGTGTGGGCTGCCTGTTTCTGCCGATGATCCGGCTGTGGCACTATCTGGTGTGCGCATTGCTGGCGGTGGTGGCCGGCGTGCTGGCGAAAAAGAAGCTGCCGGATGTGCAGGAAACGGTGGAAATCGAATTGTCCGTGCGGCAGCAGCAGCAACAGCAGCAGCTGGACAACGGCTATCAGGCGCTTGAGGATCTGACGGACGCTTCCCGTCGGATCGATGATCCGCCGTTACGAAAGGATCTGGAACGCATTGAACAGGTGTGCCGTCAGATTCTGCAGCAGATGGAACAGGATCCGGACTGCAGCGAAAAGGCGAGAAGGCTGGTCGATCATTATCTGCCGATGCTGACCCGGCTGATCCGCAGTTATGATCATCTGGAAGAAGATCCTCTGCAGACCGAAACCATTCTTCAGTCACGGGATAAAATTCGCAAAACGACGGCGCTGTGCGCGCAGGCGTTTGTGCGGCAGTGGGATGCCCTGCATGAACATCAGGCGATGGAAATCCAGGCCGACAGCGATGTGCTGGAAACGCTGCTGGCTTCGGACGGACTGACGGAAAAGGAGGGTGACTGATGCAGCGCAAACGAGTGGGAATTCTGATCGTGTCTTGTCTGCTGATCGGGATTGCGCCGCTGGTGAAGGCTTCGGTGACCTTTCACTCGATGCAGCGGCAGCTGGATACCCTTTTCAGCGAAGGGGTGAATGGCGATGGGCTGTCGATTGCCGCGGAAATCGCGGAAAAGCAGTCGGTGGTGTCCAACTGCATTACGGTAGCGGAACAGCGTTATCGCGATCAGGTAGATGCCGCCGTATTGAGCCAGGCTCACCAGGCCGTTGAGCAGATGACTCTGGCGCAGACGGTGCAGGCCATCAGTCAGGCGGAAGCGCAGCTGGATCAGGCGTTTGCGGCGCTGATCCATCAGCTGGAAAGCGCCGCGTTGTCTGCGCAGGATCAGCGTTATGTGATTGGTTTTCAGAGTGATTATGCGGCGGCGGAAGACCGGATTTCGCGGGATGGCTATCATCAGGCGGCACAGAAAGTGCAGCAGGAATGTTCCGGACCGCTGGCTCAGCTGCTGATGCGGCTGAGTATCGGTTCGCTGGAAATGTATCAGGGCGGGGAGGAATAACATGAAAAAAGGAAAACGATGTCTGGCTGCGCTTCTGTTGGCGGTAGTGTGCGGCGGGTGGACTTCGGTGCAGGCTTACCAGGTGCCGCAGCCGCTGGATAATTTTTATGTGGCGGATTATGCCGGGGTGATCAGCGATGAGGATGCGGAAACGATCCGTTCGATCAATGCGTCGCTGGAACAGCGCAACGGCGCTCAGATCGTGGTCGCGACCGTGGATTTTCTGGATGGCGAAGCGATCGACGACGTGGCGTATCAGATGTTCAACGAATGGGAAATCGGCAGCGAGGAGAACCTCGGCGTGCTGTTGCTGATGGCGATCGGGGAAGAAGATTATTACTGCATGCCGGGAGTCGGACTGGAGTCGGCGCTGCCGGCCTCGACGCTGCAGCAGATTCTGGATGAACAGCTGGAACCGGATTTTGCAGCTGGCAATTACAGCGCCGGCGCGCTGAAAACCGTCCGGCAGCTCGCTTCGACAGTGGAAAAGGTGACCGGCACGCCGGTCAGCGTGCCGCAGGATCCGGTTTCTCAGCCGGGGACTTCGCCAGGTTCTTTCTTTGGCAGCTTCTTTGCGTTTGTTCCGTCGCTGCTGGTTTTGGTTGTGGTGCTGGTCATCGTGATGGCGGTGGTTTCTCTGGCCCGGCCGCGCCGGTATTATGGCGGCGGTTTCCGGCCGCGTCCGATCTGGTTTCGTCCTCGTCCGCGTGCGCCGCGTCCGCCACGGGATCCGTTTGGTCCCCGTCCGGTCCATCCTGCTCCACGTCAGCCTTCGCCGCGGCGTTCTTCCGGCTCTTTCGCTTCCCGCTCTTCCGGGGCTGGCCGGCGCAGTTTTGGCGGCATGAACCGGGGTGGCGGCGGACGAACCCGCGGCGGCGGTGCCGGCCGGCGCAGAGGCTGAATCATCCGCAGGAAAAGCGCTTGAACCGCTTCTCAGGCTGTGGTACAATCTGAACCATCATCAGGAAGCTTTTGACAGACGCAGTTTGTTTTCAACTGAGCGGCGCTGGCAGGCTTCCTTTTTTGAAAGAAAGACGGGGACGACATGAATAAAGTGATTGTGGCGGCATTGAGAACGGATGAAAGCGACGAAGCGTGGCAGCAGCGGATGGAAGAGATGCAACGGCTTTGCGAGGCATGCGGAATGACCGTGCTGGCTTCCCTGACGCAAAGGGCAGAGCGTCCCTGGTCCAGGACGTTGCTGGGACAGGGAAAGTGCCTGCAGCTGAAGGAGCTTGCCTGGCAGCGCGGGGCGGAGGGGGTTGTGTTTCTCAATGATCTCAGCGGAATGCAGTTGCGAAATCTGAATCAGCTGCTGCAGGTGGAGACAGTGGATCGCAGCGCTTTGATTCTGATGTTGTTCGAGCGCTCTGCCCGGACGCGCCAGGCGGTGCTGCAGGTTCAGGCAGCCCGTCTGGCGTGGCAGCGTTCACGGCTGGTACAGGGGCAGATCGGCGCGGATCAGCAGCAGGGCGGCGGTTTTCGCAACCGCGGCGCCGGAGAAAGCCGTCTGGAGCTGAATCGCCGTACTCTGGACCGGCAGCTGAAAACGATTCGCCGCCGGCTCGATCAGCTGAAAGTACAGGATCAGACCCGGCGCGACCGGCGTCAGCGCAGCGGTTTGCCGCGGGTGTGTCTGATCGGGTATTCCAACGCCGGGAAATCTTCGCTGATGAACGCCCTGTTATGCCGTCAGGGCCGTCCGCAGGCCAAACAGGTGCTGCAGCGGGATCAGCTGTTTGCGACGCTGGATTCTTCTGTGCGGCGGATGCGGCTGAAAGACGGACGGCAATATCTTTTGGCGGATACGGTAGGATTTGTCCGTGATCTGCCTGATTTTCTGCTGGAAGCTTTTGAATCCACGCTGCAGGAGCTGAAACAGGCGGATCTTCTGATCGAGGTGATCGATGCGGCCGATGCCAGCTGGCCCTATCAGCATCATACGGTATGGCAGACGCTGCAGCGGCTGGATGCGGCCATGATTCCCGTCATCCGTGTTTACAACAAGATCGACCTGGTTACTCAATGGCAGCGTTTGGACGGGATTGCGATTTCCTGCCGGTATGGTCAGGGGCTGGACGAGCTTCAGCAGCAGATCGCCGACGCTTTGCCTGCCTCAGGAATCGGAAGACAGCCATGGGAAAATCAGGATGAAATTGATGACGATCTGGTCTATAATGGTGTCAAAGAGGAGAAAAGATCATGTTGAATGAAAAGAAACTGAACGCTTTGAAAACCTATCTGGAAAATGCTGTGGAAGACGGCGTTTTCCCGGGATGCAACTGCGCTGTGCTGACCCGCGATGAAAAGTGGATGGTCAGCGTCGGTTATAAACAGCTGGTACCGGAAAAAGAGGAGAACGATCTGGATACGATCTATGACCTGGCCTCCATTTCCAAAGTGCTGGTCACGACCACCTGTATTCTGAAGCTGATAGAGGAAGGAACGCTGACGCTGAAAACCCGGATTGCGGACATCCTGCCGCAGTTCTGTCAGAAAGAGCTGACGATCCGCGACTGCATTACTCACAGCTCGGGTTTGCCGGCGGATATCAACGGATACAAACAGATGAAGGATGACAAGGAAATGCTGGAGGCCGTATGGAACATGCCGCTGGAGTTTGCCACCGGTACCCGCGTCAAGTATTCCGACGTCAATTTCATTTTGCTGGGACTGGTCATTGCGAAACTGAAGGGCAGTCTGGACGGATATGCCCGGCAGGTCATGTTTGAACCGCTGCAGATGAAGGATACAGGCTACAATCCGGATCCGTCGCTGATATCGCGCTGCTGTGCCGAGGAAGTGATGGAGAGCCGCGGCGGAACGGTGCGCGGCGTTGTGCATGACGGCAAGGCGTTCAAGCTGGGCGGGATCAGCGGACATGCCGGCGTGTTCTCCACGCTGGAGGACGTCAGTCACTTTGTGTCCATGCTGCTCAACGACGGTGTGTACAACGGACAGCGCTTCTTCAGCAGAAGAACGATGGAACTGTTATGCAAATGTCAGACTGAAGGGCTGAATGAACGGCGCTCGGTCGGCTGGGTGCTTTCGGATCCGCATTATGCGCTGGGAGATTATTACAGCGATGCCTGCCTTTATCATACCGGCTTTTCCGGGCCGTGCATTCTGGTTGACTTCAAGGCCGGCATCGGCGTGATTACGCTGGCGAACCGGGTTCATCCGACCCGTCAGAACAACAAGCTTCTGACCGCCCGCGACAACATTCATAACCTGGCGCTGCAGGCGACGGATGAAACATTTTGTGATGTGATGTGAAAATCTGTCGAAATCGGAAAAGAGGGCTATAATAGTAGAGATGGGTAATACCCAGGAAAGGGTCAGACTCTGTGAAATCCAAGGTGTTGAAAATTCGTAATCTTCCCAGCGACATGCAGGTCTTGAACGAAATCAAGGTAAAACCGATCGGCTCGCTTCTGTTTCTTGTCGCGGTGGCGGGAATCTTCATTATTTCCGGTTCTTCGATCGCGATTGTCGGCGTCGTGCTGCTGGCGGTTTCCGCCTATGCGCTGCTGGTGATGCCGGATCGGCTGCTGATGCAGTTTACCAGCGATTATCTTGTTTTGTATAACCGGAAAAACCGGGATGAATGCATGCTGATCTGGTGGGATGAAATTGTAGCCTGGCAGTATCAGAAGCACAACAATGAAGATACGTTGTGGCTGGAACTGACCGACGGTCATGTCGAATCCATCGAATGTTTCAACCGCGGCCGCGTTGTTTCCTACTTTAAGGTTTATGCCAGGGGAAAAGAGCGGCAGCAGAATCCTCGGCGTCGCAGAGCGCCTGCTGAAAACAGAGAAAGAAACGAGAGGAAGGCGCGCAGTTAATCCGCTTTCCTTCGTTTTTACAAGGGGGGATACGATGACGTTTACATTCAATCATTTTAATTTTAACGTACTGAACATGGAGCGGTCGCTGGAATTCTATCAGCATGTGCTGGGGCTGCATGTGGTCCGGCGCTATGACGCGCCGGATGGCAGCTTTCAGCTGGTGTATCTGGAAGATGCGCAGGGTCATTTTCAGCTGGAACTGACGGAACTGAGAGATCGAAAGGAAAAGTATGATCTGGGAGAAGGAGAATTTCATCTGGCGATGACCGTAGATCATTTCGAAGAAGCGCACAGGACGCATCAGGAAATGGGGATCATCTGTTTTGAGAACCCGGGCATGGGGATTTATTTTATTGAAGATCCGGACGGTTACTGGATTGAGATTGTTCCTCAGAAACAGTAAGGACAGCGCAGAGCTGTCCTTTCCTGCATTCTGGGCTTTTTGAAAATATGATATAATCAGAAAGATGGCGGGGTGATGATGATGGAAAGAGAAGAATTGCTGGATAAGGTGATTCATGTGGACATCGTTCAGGAAGTGGAGAAAAAGATGCTGAGAGAACAGGAGTTTGAGGATCTGGCGCTGTTTTTCAAAATGTTTGCGGATCCAACCCGGCTGAAAGTCCTGAAAGCCCTGTTTGAGCATGAAATGTGCGTTGGGGATCTGGCTCATCTGCTGAAGATGACGCATTCGGCCGTATCGCATCAGCTCGCTTCCTTGAAGAAAACCCGGCTGGTCCGCAGCCGCAAGGACGGCAAAGCGGTGTACTATTCGCTGGATGACGCGCATATTGAGGAGATTTTCCAGAAAGCGCTGGAACATGTTCGGGAACGATGAAACTGGTTGCGATGGATTTTGAAACGGCCAATCCTGCGCCGCAAAGCGCCTGCGCGTTAGGCGTGACGGTGCTGGAGGAGGGAGAGCTGGTTCTTTCAGAAAGCTGGCGGATTCGTCCGGTTTTCGGATTCGATACGTTCTGGCCGTCATATGTCCGGATTCATGGCATCACGCCGGCTCAGGTTCGCGATGCGCCGGATTTTTCACAGGTGTTTGATACGCTGCGTCCCTGGCTGAAAGAAGCGGTGCTGTGCGCTCACAACGCGGCTTTTGATATGGCGGTATTGACGGCGTGCTGCCGCTGGTATGGCCTGGCGGCCTTGGATAATCGGTATTTCTGTACGGTGCAGCTGAGCCGTAAGGTGTATCCCTATCTGGAGCATCACCGGCTGAACGATGTCTGCGATTACATGGGCATTATGCTGGATCATCATGATGCCGGCAGCGATGCGCGCGGCTGTGCGCTGATCGTGGCCAACACGATGAATCTGCTGCAGATTTACGAACCGCTGGCGCTGGCGAAGGCATGCGGTGTGGAGGTCAAAACGCTCAGTGAGCTGTAAAAAAACGGGTTTGATTTTCTATTTCCGTTTTGATCAAAAATTCCGGATTTTTGATTCAGTGACAGCTTGTTTTCAAAAGCGGATGCTCCTATAATGAGACTTGTGAAAAGGGGGGTGTCAAGATGACATTAGCTGAGATTCTTCAGGAGGCAAAGAAAAAATCGCCGCGCTGCCGGGTTTGTCCGGTGTGCAACGGAATCGCCTGCAAGGGTGAGATTCCGGGGCTGGGCGGCAAGGGCAGCGGCAGATCCTTTATCCGCAACGTACAGAAGCTGCAGGAGGTACGGATTCGGATGGACGTGCTGGCGGAGAACCGGCCGGTAGAGACTTCTTCGACATTGTTCGGTCATCCGGTAACGCTGCCGGTTTACTGTGCACCGGTTGCCGGAATCAAAAACAACTATGGCGCCGACATGAGCGAAGAGGAATACAACAAGGCGACCGTCGAGGGCTGCCTGAGTGCCGGGACGCTGGCTTTTACCGGGGATGGCATCGACATTGACGAACTGTTCAGCAAGCCGCTGCAGGCGGTGCTGGATCACGACGGTATGGGGATTCCTACGATCAAGCCGTGGATCGAGGAAGGCGTTCAGGCCCGGATTGACCGTTTCCAGGGTCATTCGGTGTTTGCCCTGGCAACGGATGTTGATGCGGCCGGACTGGTGCTGCTGCGTCAGGGAACGACCCCGGTGGTCAACAAAAGCATCGAGGACCTGCGGAAAATGAAAGCCATGGCGGGCGGAATTCCGCTGATTGTCAAGGGCATCATGACCCCGGAAAGCGCGCTGAAATGCGTGGAAGCCGGTGTGGATGCCATTGTCGTCAGCAACCATGGCGGACGGGTGCTTGACGATGCCGAGGCGACGATTGAAGTCTTGCCGGAAATCGCGGCGGCGGTCAAAGGCAAACTGACCATTCTGACCGATGGCGGATACCGCACCGGGTTGGATGTGTTCAAGGCGCTGGCTCTGGGCGCTGACGGCGTTCTGATCGGCCGGCCGCTGGCGCTGGCGGCGATTGGCGGCGGCAGAGAGGGTGTGCGGCTGGCGCTGGAAAAGATCCGCAATGAGCTGCGGGAAACGATGGTCATGACCGGCTGCAGCACGATTGCGGAAATTACCGCTGACCGGGTCAAAACATCCTGGTAAACAGGAAACAAATTTTCATTTTTCATTGTAAAAAAGCTTCATCCGGGCTTGTAAAGATTGTTTAATCATTTACAAGCCTTTTCATTTTCGCTATAATATAGGATGAAGGATAGGAGATTTACCCATGAACAATTATGAAAACAATGCTTTTTTTTGGCAGAAAATAGATACGCTTGTTTTTTCAAGCCGGTTTGTGCTGACTCGTGAAAAGGGAACGCAGCATCCGGAATACAAAAACCTGATCTATCCTGTCAATTATGGTCATTATGTGGATGTCGCGGCAGAGTCGGATGAAGGCGGAATCGCTGTTTTCAAGGGAAGCGAACCTTCTTCGACGGTGAAGGCGATGATTGTGGCGGCGGACATCCTGAAGAAAGATCTGGAAGTGAAACTGCTGGTTGGCTGTACCGCGGAGGAAACGGATCTGATTCTGCGTTTTCTGAATCAGACAGATTTTCAGAAAACCATTCTTGTGCGCCGGGGCTATGAAATGCCGGCCTGGGCGCTGACGGACTGAGCTTTGAAAATCATCGAATCGGGACTGATTTTGCGTAAGGCAAGTCAGTCTTTTTTTATGAGGAAAACCAGGATCGATCCCCATCCTGATCCCAGACGGTTCACATCAGCAGCCCGAAATTGAGAAGGGTAGGAAATACAGGAGCGATGCGAACCTCTCTTGTTGTTGTCAGTATGGAAAACCTGACTGGACTTGCGGAAAAGAAAGCGGAGTGTTTGGGTATGGGTTGCGGCTTGCGGGGACATACTGGAAATACGGAGGGATCATCATGAAAAAAATCATTTTGACGTTGTTGGCGCTGGGGTGCGCGGCAGGCTGCGGCAGAAGAGAGGAGCATCCGGCGATCACCGCTTCGCCATCAAGCATGCCGCAGGTTACCTCATCTGCCCAGCCGCAGCAGGTTTCATCCCTGAGCGAGCTTCTGCAGCAGCTGAAGGATCATGAAGACTACCAGCTGCCCCCGTCGATGGAAGTGGATCAGACGGTGCTGAACGATCTGTATGGACTGAGCTCGGATCAGGTCAGCGATTATGCGATTCTGACGCCGGTCATGAACGTGCACGCAACGGAAATCATCCTGGTTCAGGCCCGGGAAGGCAAGCTGGAAGAAGTAAAACAGGCGCTAGAGAAGCGAATGGATACGCTTGAGCAGACCTGGTCTGCCTATCTTCCGGAGCAGTACGATCTGGTTGTCAACCGCGTGGAATTGCAGGAAGGCAATACCATTGCGATTGTCATTGCCGAACAGGCTCAGGCCATCGCGCAGCAGATCCAGACTTCACTGCAGCAGATGGAAGGCTGATGGTTTTCAGCAGCTGTCTGTTTCTGTTTGCTTATCTTCCTGTCGTTCTGGCGGTGCTGAAGCTGGCGCCCTCAGGCGCCAGGAATTTTTGTCTGCTGGCCGTTTCGCTGGTTTTTTATGGCTGGTCAGAACCGGCTTATGTGCCGTTGATGTTGTTGTCGACGGTAGTGGACTACATCAATGGAAGACAGATTGAACGCTGCGGTGAAAACCGACGGCGGGCTCGCCGCTATGTCCTTTTTTCCGTGATTTTCAACCTCAGTCTTCTTGGATTTTTCAAATATGCGGATTTTTTCCTGTCCATTTTGGCGGCGCTGGGAATCCCGGTACGGCCGCTGAATTTGCGTCTGCCGGTCGGGATTTCCTTTTACACATTTCAGACGATGTCCTATCCGATCGACGTCTATCGCCGTCAGGCTCCGGCTCAGCACAGCCTGATCCGGTTCGGAGCTTTTGTGACGTTGTTTCCTCAGCTGATCGCCGGTCCGATTGTCCGTTATCGTGATCTTTCAGACCAGCTGGAACATCCGGATCTGTCGCAAGAACAGTTTGCTGCCGGGATCGTCCGTTTCTGCGTCGGACTGGCCAAGAAAGTGTTGCTGGCCAACCAGGCCGGGCAGATCTGGGAAACCATCCGCACGCTGGCCAATCCGCCGGTATTGACCGCCTGGCTGGGATTGATCAGCTTTGCCTTTCAGATCTATTTTGATTTCAGCGGGTACAGCGACATGGCGATTGGGCTGGGAAAGATGCTGGGGTTCGATTTTCCGGAAAACTTTCGTTATCCCTACATCTCCCGTTCCATTACGGAATTCTGGCGGCGCTGGCATATTTCGCTGAGCAGCTGGTTTCGCGATGTTGTGTACATTCCGCTGGGCGGCAGCCGTCAGGGAAAGAAAAAACAGATCCGCAACCTGCTGATCGTGTGGCTGTTGACCGGATTGTGGCATGGCGCAAGCTGGAATTATGTTCTGTGGGGACTGTATTTCGGGGTTGTGCTGGTGGCGGAGAAATTCCTTCTGCCGCCGTTATGGTCCCGCTGGCCGCGCTGGCTGCAGCACGGATATGCGCTGCTGCTGATTCTGATCGGATGGGTCTGGTTTGCGTTTGAGGACCTTGGCGCCGGATGGGCTTTTTTGCGGGCGATGCTGGGTGGAAGCGGATATCTGCTGGATGCGGGTACGCTGTTTTTTCTGCGCAACAACGGAATTTTGCTGGTGATCATGGCGGTGGGCTCCACTCCGCTGCCTCATCGCCTTTTTCAGCGGCGGACGGCATGGTTTCCGATGCTGTGCGCCGGCAGTCTGATTCTGTGTACTGCGTTTCTGGTCAATACGACCTACAATCCGTTTCTGTATTTTCGTTTCTGATTTCGGGAGGGGTTGGTAATGGATAACAAGAACAGCCGCCGGCTGATCCGGGTTTTTCTCGGCTTATTGGTTTCCCTGACGGTGCTGAACGCGCTGACGCCGCCGCGGACATTTTCTGAAAATGAAAACCGGGTGCTGGCGCAGTTTCCGCAGGGTGATCTGCGCGCATTGCTGAGCGGCGAGCTGGCCATCCGGCTGCAGCAATGGTTTGACGATCAGTTTGTCTTTCGCGATCAGTGGATCGCATTGAAAACGATCAGCGAACGGATGCTTGGCAAAATAGAAAGCAATCAGGTGTATTTTGGCAAACAGCGTCAGCTGATCGCGGCCACTCTGATTTCCGATACCACCTCGATGCATCGAAACGGGGAATTCATCCTGAATTTTGCCCGTCAGGTTGACTTGCCGGTCTCGGTGATGATCGTCCCGTCCGCAGCGCTGCTGGATCAGCAGCAGCTGCCCTGGCTGGCTTTGAACAGCGATCAGACCGCGCTGCTGAAGCAGATCAGCGATCAGCTGTCGCCGCAGATTGAGGTGCTGGAAGTGACGGAAGCGCTGCGGCAGCAGCGCGAACAGCTTCCGCCAGGTCAGACGCTGTATTTCAAAACCGATCATCACTGGACGGCCTGGGGAGCCTATGCCGGCGCCCGGGTCTTTCTGCAGTCGATCGGAGAGACGCCGCTACAGCCGCATATCGAGATTCAATACCGTGTCGCGGCGCAGCATTTCCAGGGAACGCTGGTTTCCCGATCGGGGGCATTCTGGCACGCAGGCGATCCGATTGTCGTCTGGGACTGGCGCGATCCGGTGGATTACAGCGTTGAATACGATCAAAGCGGCGTGAAGGAAGATTCGCTGTTTTCCTGGCGAAAGCTGGATCAGAAGGACAAATACCAGGTCTATCTGGATGGCAATCATGCGCTGACAGAAATTCAGACCGAACGGGAGGACAAGGAACGGCTGTTGGTGATCAAGGATTCCTATGCGCATGTGATGGTACCGTATCTCGTGCCGCATTTCAGCGAAATTCTCATGGCAGATCTGCGCTATTACCGGCTGCCGCTGAGCGATCTGATCCGGGAACATCAGATCGATCGGATACTGATTGTTTACAGTCTGGATCAGTTTTGTAACGAGGCGAATCTGGTCTGGCTGCGATGATGGATTCTGTCACGGCCGGTTCCATGGTACAATAAAGATAACCGTTGAAAAGGAGGCAACATGATCAGGCTGCGAAAGCTGATTGAGATGATGACTTCGTTTGAGGGGACGACTTTTGTTTACGCTTTGTCGTATTCCATTCTGCTGTCGCTGGCGCCGCTGTCGGCGCTGCTGATTCTGTTTTTCAGAAATACGCCGGATTTTCTTGAGCAGCTGACCTCGTTTGCGCTGCTGTACATTCCGGCGGAGATGGTTTCGCCGTTTGTAGAGTTTTTCCGCCGCAATTCGCCGACGGAATGGCTGCCGCTGTTGTTTTTTGTCGCGGTTTCTCTGTGGGTCGCTTCCAAGGCGATCTATTCGTTTTTGCTGATTTCCGCGCATCTGGATCAGGCGGAACTGCCGCGCTGGTTTTTAAGACTGGTGTCGTTGGTGATGTTTGTCATTCTTCTGGCAGTGCTCAGCGGCGCTGTGATTGTGCTGCAGCGGTTTCGCATTCGTGGCTTATGTGCTCAGGTGCTGATTCTGTTTTTTGGTTTCTGTCTGTTTTACCGATTGCTGTCGTTTCGCAATTACCAGTGGCGTATCGTGTTTCGGGGCGCGGCGCTGACGACAGCCGGACTGACGCTGCTGGGTTTTTTCTTCTTTGTCTGCATCCGCCGCTTCACCCGATATGAATCGGTCTACGGTCCGCTTTCCTCGCTGGTGATTTTGTTTCTCAGCGTCTACATCATTGCAGCCATTATCTATTTTGGATTCTGTGTGAATCAGGTTGCCAAAGACAAAGATCTGGTTCAGCCGCTGAAGCACTATACGGTGCTGGTGAACCGACTGCGAAGAATTTTTCCTTTCTCGCGGATGAAATAAAGGGGGATGACATGGATGAAATGCACGGCGGTGAAAATGGGGATCAACGGAGAGGGGATCGGTTATCTGGATCGCAAACCGGTCTTCATCGATCAGCTTTTGCCTTCGGAAACGGCACTGATCGAGATCACGGAACAGACGCCGCGTTACAGCCGGGCTCGTGTTGTTCGTCGTCTGACGGACAGTGCGGACAGAATCACGCCGCCATGTCCGATGCAGCCGCGCTGCGGGGGGTGTCCGCTGATGATTCTGACTTACCGGCAGCAGCTGCGCATGAAACGGCGGCTTGTTCAGGAGGCGCTGCGAAAATATGCCGGGGTGATGGAGGAACAGGTTGCGCCGGTGATCGCCAGCTCACAGCAGCTGGGCTATCGTAATCAATGTAAGCTGCCGGTGCGTCAGCAGCAGGGACGGCTGGTCAGCGGATTATACGAAGAAGGAAGTCAGCGGTTTCTGCCGGTATCGCATTGTCTGATTCACGATCCGCAAGTGGAAGCCATGCGTCATCAGATCCTGACAATTTTGAGCGAAGAGGGAATGACCGCGTTTGATGCCGGAACGGCACGGGGATTGCGAACACTGGTAGTCAGGGGCTTTGACGGTCATTTTCAGGCTGCGCTGGTGACCGGAAGGCAGACGATCGCTTCCCGGGTGACAGACAGGCTGAAAACGGTGTCCGGACTGGATTGTGTCATGCAGAATATTCATCCTGACCGGCGTTCGCGGCAGTTGTTTTCTTCAGAATGGAAAACGCTGATCGGGGAGGATCGGCTGCCGGTTTCTCTGGGGTCAATTCAGCTGCGGCTGTCCTGCGCTTCTTTCTTTCAGCTTAACCGTCCTCAGACGCTGCGGATGATTGAACTGGCGACATCCTGGCTTGACCCCTGTCAGACGCTGGTGGAGGCGTATTGCGGTGTCGGTGGTATTTCGCTGATGATGAAAGACAAGGCAAAACAGATCATCGGCATTGAAAACAGCCGGGAAGCGGTGGCCAACGCGATGGAAAACGCCCGCCTGAACGGGGCGGACAACGTGAAATTTCTCTGCGGGGATGCGGCTTCGATGATGAAACGGCTGATCCGGCGGCAGCAGATCGACGCACTGATTGTCGATCCGCCGCGGACGGGGTTGGACGATGCGATGATTCAGAGTATCCAGACCTGTCTTCCGCGTCAGATCGTCTACATTTCCTGCAATCCGGCTACGCTGGGCAAAAATCTGAAAGTGCTGCAGAAGCAATATCGGATAGAGAAGATTCAGCCGTTTGATCTGTTTCCCAATACTCCGCATGTGGAGACGGTTGTATTGCTTTCCCACAAAAAAACCTGACAGCGTTATCAACGTAAAGGTAGAATTTGGAGAAGGCGATGATAAGATATCGTTGGACGCAATTGCAGAGAAATATTAGCCGAAACTGAAAATCACATATAAGATGATACAGGAACGTGTAGAGAAGAAGTATGGATTTTGTAAACATACCGCTT
>CAJFOC010000049.1 GCA_904395815.1 uncultured Holdemania sp. | reverse complement strand
GGATGACACCTGTGCAGTACAGGTTGTCATCCATATGCTAGACTCTAGATTAGAAATCAACGTGTCCAGGTTTCTGGGTACATATCACAATGGAATGGCTTGTACTGGAAGGAAAACAGAACGGATTCGAGCAATGCGCCGCGCTGCGTCAGGCCGTCTTTGTCGAGGAACAGCATTTCCAGCAGGAATTCGACGCGATGGATGACCGCTGCCTGCATTTTCTGATCCGAAATGACGGGATTCCGGCTGCCACAGCCCGGGCCTGGGAAAAAGAGCCGGGACACTGGATCGTCGGCCGGGTGGCGGTCAGCCGTTCACTGCGCGGACGGCATCTGGGACAACAGCTGATGAACCAGGTCATCAGTGAACTGAAGCAGCGCGGCGCCAAAATGGTCGAGCTGTCGGCTCAATGCCAGGCCGAGGGGTTTTACCAGAAGCTGGGTTTTATCCGTACCGGCCAGCAGCACATGGACGAGCATTGCCCGCATGTAATGATGATCAAAACGCTGCCATAAAAAAAAACGAAGCGGATGACGCACCGATGCGATTCTCAGGCTTCGTTTTTTTATATTTGTACTAATGCGTTGTCGCTGCGGATTCTCAGATCATCGACTTCATGCAGGCCTGGAAAATAGCCAGAATATCCTTGCCGCTCAGCGGATAGAAAGCCCGGGTATAATCGGACTGCGCCGCTTTGGCCGCCATCTCTTCCAATAACGTTTCATCGATACCGACCTCCGGCAGCGTCATCGGAATTCCCAGTTCAAGGAAGAACTGATACAGACGGCGAATGCCCTCTTCGGCGGCCGCCTGTTTTTCCATCGCCGGGTCCACATCCCAGACGTTCCAGGCAAACCGGGCCAGCTGGTCCACCGTTTCCTCACACAGCACCTGTTTCATCCAGCGCGGCGTCAGAATGGCCAGTCCCACGCCATGAGTGATGTCATAATAGGCGCTGAGCACATGTTCCATCGGATGACAGCTCCAGGCGCGATTCTTGCCCAGTGAGTTCAGCCCGTTGATCGCCATGGAAGCCGTCCACATCAGATTGGCGCGGGCTTCGTAATCATCCGGTTTCCGCAGCGCAATCGGAGCGTAATGAATGCACGTTTTCAGCATGGCTTCCGAAAATCCATCCTGCACCGCTGCGCCGTGCACCTGATCAAAATAAGACTCCATCACATGCGACATGATGTCCGCCGTTCCTGCCGCCGTCTGCGAAGCCGGAACGGAAAAAGTATAGACAGGATCCAGAATGCTGCAGCGAGGGAACATGCCGTAGCTGCTGAAGCCTTTCTTATCCCGGGTCTGCGGGTTGGAAATCACCGCGATGTTATCCATTTCCGAACCGGTCGCCGCCATGGTCAGCACGGTGATCAGCGGCCGGCACGTTTTCACCCGGGACGGATCCATGACCAGCTCCCATGGATCACCATCATAATCCACTCCAGCGCAGATCGCCTTGGCGCAATCCAGCGTACTGCCGCCGCCGACCGCCACAACACAATCCAGCTGGTGCTGACGCATTAGCGCAATGCCTTCCCGGACGCTGTCAATCTTCGGATTGGCCTGAACTCCCGGAAGTTCCTGCCAGTCGATCTGATTCTGTTTCAGCAGCGAAACGATTTCCTCATACAGGCCGCTTCGCTTGATGCTGCCGCCGCCATACACCAGCAGCACCCGTTTTCCGACTTCTGCAATCTGCTGGGGAAGATGGCGAATCTGTCCTTTGCCAAAGAATACCTTCGTAGGAATGTCATAAATAAAATTATTCATCGCTCCGTCTCCTTCTTTCCTTTTCAGTGTATCACAGGTCTGCCGGAAAAATCCAATTCTTTCCCCGTTTCCCATCGCGGACTGACTTCCCAGTTTTCAAATTCCGAAAGGGTCAGCGGCCGGGAATACACAAACCCCTGAATCTGATCACATCCGGCACGCCGCAGAAATTCCACCTGATCCCCGCTTTCAATGCCTTCCGCCACCACCTGAATGCGCAATTTGTGCGCCAGCTCAATGAAGCTGACGATGACCTCCTGCGCGCGGATATCGGAAATCTCCTCAAAAAACTGCCGGTCCAGCTTGATCGTATCAATCTCCCATTCCCGGATCAGCGCCAGAGAAGAAAAACCCACGCCAAAATCATCAATCGAGCAGCGAAAGCCGTACGTATGCATTTGCTCAATGGTTCGCTGAACAAGCCGGCGCTGCTGCCGGTCAAAACAGATCGATTCCGTCAGTTCCAGCTCAATCAGCCCTGCCGGCAAATCATACCGGATCCGCAGATCACGAAATTCGTCCAGAAAATGCGGATTTCGAAAATGCATGCGGGACAGATTCACGGAAACCGGTACCGGTTTCTTTCCCAGATCCAGCTGATGCCGTAACCAGCGGCAAACCTGTTCCATCACGACCAGATCCAGCTGGCAGACATTGCCGTCTTTTTCAAACAGCGGAATGAAGTCGGAAGGGGCAATCAGTCCCAGCTTTGGATGACGCCAGCGAACCAGCGCTTCCGCTCCGCACAGCCGCTGATGCATCGGATCCACCTTGGGCTGAAACACAACAAAGAAATCGCCATCCCGGACGGACGCCTCAAACTGATGACTGAGTTCCTGTTCTCTTTTCTGCGCGTTCAGCAGTTCTTCCGTAAAGAAGACTGGCTCTTCCTGTTCCTGATGGAGATGACAGGCCACCCGCACACGATCCTGCACCCGCATGACATCCAGCTGCGGCTGATCAATCATCAGCGCTCCGATCTGCAGCCGCAGCCGATACTGCACGTTCATTTTTCGGCTCAGCGTCTCCACCGTACTGACGATCTCCTCCAGGCGCTGCTTTACTTCTTTTTGTGAGGAAGCTTTCAGACACAAGAAAAAATGATCTGCTTCTACCCGCGCCGCAAATTCCTCTTCTTTCATATGCTGAATAAACAGCCGATAAAGAGTCTGCAGTATCTGATCCGCAGCCGTGATCCCATAGTTTTCATTCAGCCATTTGAATCCTCTGACATTGACCAACACCACCGCAAAACTTGAAGGTCGGGCAGGTGCAACACAACGCAGATATTCCGCCTGAAACGCCGCCGCATTCATCCCGCCGGTCAGCGGATCTGTAAATGCCAGCTTTTTCATTCGCTGACCAAAACGGCGTACAACATATAAAATATTGATCAGAAGCAGCACAAACACCGCAAAGCTGACTCCCAGAATCAGAAACGACCGCGTGACATACTCCTCTGCCGTCTCCGCAATCAGATCGGAAGGTACTAACGTCAACAGCGTCCAGTCGTTCACCTTCAGCGAATGATAAACCATGATCAGCCGCCGCTGGTCAGCAGAAGTAAATTCAAACGCGCCCGATATTCCTTTGGCGATGTTGTTTTCCATTTCCCGGATAGCCTGAACCGTTTCATTGTCCGTTTCAGATTGGAACAGATCATCCAGCTGCATGAAGCTCTGCACATCCGCCGGACTGATGACCACCTGTCCCTGACTGTCCACAATGCAGTTCAGGCCCCGGCCATTAAAGCTCAGCGGCTGGATCAGATTCTGAATATTCTGCTGATTGCGAATACCCACCAGCACCTTTGAGTTCTGCGCATCCGAAACCGGAGTAAAAAACAGCAGATACTGCCCTTCCGCACTGATGACTGCCGACTCCTCCATTCCTTCAAGAGCCGCTATGATTTTATCCAGCAATTCTTCGCTGATTTGCGCCGAAGACGTTCTGGTTTGCAAATCGATCGCCAGCAGTTCATCAAAATCGAGAATTTTTCTTTTTCGTTCCAGAAATTCCGCTTCTGCCTGCGCCCCGTTCAATCGGGGAAGGGAATCGGCGATCAGTTCCAGTTCCGTCTTGTTGGACTGAATACGGGATGCAAGATCCTCCGTCAGCTGATAGGACACATCGCTGGCGTACTGCATTGTGCTTATCTTCAGCGCATCGTTGAGATTCGCCATGTTCCAGACCATCACGATCAGCGCCGCTGCCAGCAGCATAAAAAACAGCGTGATCTGCAGGCGGTGACGCGGCAGCAACGGCTGAATACGCAATGAGCTACTTTCTTTTTTCATGCATGCGCCCCCAAATCACTCTGATCATATCACGGCCTCAGATTTCCGGCAATTATTTCATCCTATTCTGCCGTTCCCTTGCGCGGTTTCTCTTCCTTCAACGATTAAAAACTGGCGAAAAACAGAGATTGCCCGGTTCTGACAATATAATTCTTGACCATATTAACGATTTATTTTCTCTAAAATATTATCCGGCACGACAAAATGAATACATGTTATAGCTAAAAAGAGCGCCAACAAATAAATTACCGGGATAAGTGTACTCTCTTGTGGAATCATGTGATAGTAAATCAGTTGAGCCAGTAATGGGCCGATTGTCAATAATAGTTTTAAGATGTATAGCTTCCGATTCCAGGTTTTACTTTTGATATAGATCTTTCCTTCGACTTTAACTTCTTTTTTTCGCGGACTGCTGACCACCAATAATAATTTAGTTCCTAACATTTGCGTTTAAATTGGATACGTACTCTGGCATCAAAAGTTAAACCTTTTTTCATACTTTTCTCCTCACTATTACAATAAAGCAATCAGGTATTCCATTTCGTAAAATTGAAATTCTTAACTGTCCATGGGTCTATCCTCTACGGGGATAGCACGCTGCTTTCTTTATTTCAAAAGTACATGACTTCTGCAGGTTTGTCAATGATGTGAACTTAAACTCCCCTGTTGTTTCCACTTTAAAATTCCTTATACGAGCAGTGCAGAAGAATCGTGAAATTTGAGTTCCGGACTAGGTGCTGCAGCTTCCGATTTCAACTCACTGTGAAAAAAAGCTTGCATTCTCTGGCAGCCTGTCATATAATATCAAAGCACAGCAGCAAACAGGCCATGCGCGGCAAGGAAAAGATTGAAAAAGGCAGCGCATTGTGATAGAATAAAAGAGCCTGGAAAGCTTGCTGTTTCCAATACAATGTCTTCTTAGCTCAGTTGGTAGAGCAACTGACTCTTAATCAGTGGGTCTAGGGTTCGAGTCCCTAAGAGGACACCATTTATCAACAAAGCCCTTCAACAGAGGGCTTTTTTTATGTCCTGGTTTTCCGTTTCCGCTAGAATCATATCGCTTTGACATTTTCTGTGATCTTAGCTCATATTCTCGGTCTCTTTTTATCAGAAGGCACTGCTGATCAATTTCTGGAACGAAATTGATTTTTCTGATTCCATATTTTTTCGCTGATCCTTCAGTATATCTGCGTCAGAGGGTTGATCTCCCTTCTTCATCTCCGCCTGTCTGCATACACTCGATGATCCAGCCCATCGACAAAAACTGCGCTATCATCCCTATTAAGCCCATGATATCATTCCGTATCCCATCGGATAAGAAACCCGGTTCGTCAGATCATCCGTAACCAGCATATCGATCTTTGCGCTGAACGTTCAACTGAAGAAAGTCTGCCTTCTTTTTTGATGATGGCAGCTTTCAAAACCGGGTAAAAAAACGAAAAAAAGTACTTGCATTGGGTTTGGGGCTATGCTATTATAATTAAGCAAACGCCTAAATAGCTCAGTCGGTAGAGCAAACGGCTGTTAACCGTTAGGTCACAGGTTCGAGCCCTGTTTTAGGCGCCATTTTTTTTGGCTCGTTGGTGAAGTGGCTTAACACAGCGCCCTTTCACGGCGTCATTCACGGGTTCGAATCCCGTACGAGTCACCATTTCAAAATTAAAAAGCCTGACAAGGCTTTTTTTCATAATTCAGATTCATCAGTCAGGTTGATATAACTTCATCATCAGAACAAACAAGATTTCAATGACACGATCAATCGATGATCCGGATGTCCGCCAGGAGGATAAGACAATGATTGGATTGCGACGGGGAACCGTAAAACTGTACGATCACGAAAAAGAATGGGAAACGGAAGCTTCGAATACCATTTCCCGTTTGAAACAGATTTTGGGTCATGTCGCAAAAGATATCCAGCATGTAGGAAGTACCTCGATCGTTGGAATAAAGGCAAAACCGATCATCGATATTGCGCTCGCCGTGGATGATTTCAAGGATATTCTTGGTTTTGAAAAAGAATTACGGGACGCTGGATTTTACTATCGTCCTCATGCACAGCCGGAAATTCAAAATCAGCTGTTATTTGCCTGCGGTAATTTTTACGAAGGAACAGGAGATCTGCAAACACATTTTATCCATGTTGTCCTTACCAACAGTATGGACTGGATCAATTACATCAACTTCAGAGATTATCTGAACAGCACCCCCTCGGCTGCCAGAGAGTATGAGAATCTCAAGGTATCGCTTGCCCTGCAGGCTCCCGCAGATCATGGCAGGGAAATCTATCTCAGGGGAAAACGCGATTTTATCGCTCACACATTAAGAAAAGCGCTTGTGCACTCCTATCTTGGCAAAATGGTAAACATCAGAATAGACCGGCTGATCGAAAGTGTCCATCCGCAATTTCCTGATCGGATCTATCCTGTTCATGTTGGCCATATCCCTCATGTTGCAAACGATGATGGCGAAGCGCTTGGCGTATATTGGCTTGGTGCAGAGATTCCGGCCGGAGAATACACAGCCCGGATTATCGGAATCGTTCATCGTCATAACGACGGGAAAGATATGCTGATCGCCGTCCCTGATGAATTCCATTTCAATCGTCATGAAATTTCAGAAGTACTCCATTTCCAGGAACCGTATTCTGAAATTGAGCTGATCAGTGAATCAGAAATGCGCTGACCACGACATCAGAGCCGATCCTGTCACGGCTTGTTCAACACGCCAACTGATCATTCAAAAAAAAGCCAAACAGAAAGATGGGGGCGCCTTCCTTGCGAAGAGCCCCCCGTCCGGCAGATTTTCCTTATCGGGTCAGATTCACGACCCATTTTTCCTTTCGGACAAGAGAATATCCGAAAACCAGCTTGACAATATCCGTCATCTGGCCGACAAAATACAGCAGCAGAATGCTGGATCCGGTAAAATATGTGAGACAGCCGACCAGCGGAATGTTGACCAGCCACATGTATCCGGAATCCATAAACAGCGTGGAACGGGTATCCCCGCCAGCCCGCAAAGTAAAATAACACTGCGTGTTGGCCATATAAACCCAGAACATCAGAGCCATGATCCGCAATACATCCACAGCGACTTGTTTGGCCTGCGGCGAAACCTGATAAAAATGCGGAACGACAAACGAAGAACCAAGCATCAGCACCGCAAACAACACGGACAACATCAGACTGAAGCCGATCAGCTGATACGCGTGCGATCGGGCTTCATCCAGCCGGTTCGCTCCCAGCGGCTGAGACACCAGCACGGTGGTAGCCGCCGCCATGCCGCCAAACAGTACAAAGAACAGATCCCCGATCGTGTTGGCAATAGAATATCCGGACATGACCTCAGGGCCACGGGTAGAATAGAATTTGAACAGCGTCGCCATTCCCAGCGACCAGAGCACTTCGTTGAGCGCCAGCGGCGCCGCCTTCACCAGAATGCTTTTCGCCAGATCCCCCGGCACATGAAAAAGTTCACGGAGCCGGGTTTTAAACGGCATCGACATCCGGTTCAGCACCAACAACAAGGCGATCACTTCCGCAATGCGGGCAATCAGCGTTGCCAGTGCCGCGCCTTCCACTCCCATTCTCGGAAATCCGAAGTTACCGAAAATCAGACAGTAATTCAGGCAGGTATTGGTCAGAACCGCACCGGCGCTGATGATCAGCGGAACCCGGGTTTCTCCTACTGCCCGCATGGCGCTGGAAATGGCCAGCGACAGGGCCATCGGCAAAAAAGTAAACGCCGCGATCCGCATGTAGCGGGTACCCAGTTCAATGATCGGCAGTTCGCTGGTAAAGAAACGAACAATCGGTTCCGGAATCAGCACTCCCAGAATAAAAAAGGAAATCATGATGACATAAGCGCTCAGAACTGAAAAACGGAAAGACTGTTTCATCCGTTCTTCTTCCCGGGCGCCGAAAAACTGCGCGATGAAAATGGCGGCAGCGGACAGAATTCCGTTCGTACCGTAAGTGGCGATAATGTAAAACCGGTTGACCGCCGCCACGCCGCCCAGCGCGGCATCGCCCAGCTGTCCTACCATCAGATTATCCACCAGGTTAACAGAACTGGTGATCAGCTGCTGAACCATCAGCGGAATGGCAACGCTGAGCGCCAGCTTGTAAAACTCACGGTTGCCGATAAACTTTGAGACCTTTCCCTTCATGGCCTTCCCCCTTTAACTAAAAAATAACGATACAGCGAAGCCCGGCACCCTGCCGGGCTTCACCGATGTCAAACACTCCAGATCCCGCGCAAACTGCGCGGCGGCTGCTTCACCCTTGTTGACAGGCAGATCCATCAGATTGACTACCTCGCCATCCCGTTATCTGTCCCGCACGATCCGATGGATTTGTTCCCCTTCCTGCGCACCGCTGGCGCTGATCCGCTTCCGTAAACAGCGGACCCACCAGATAAATCTGAATCAGCAATTCACGCTTCATCAGCCTGCAGCGCCCATTCGATAAAGCTCTGCATCTCGCTGATCGTCTGCAGATGCGCTTCTCCCTTGCCGCGATCATGACTGCCCAGCGCCAGCACTCTCAGCAGCACCGGTCTGTCCCCACGCTGACATTGCTGCAGACGGGCGGCCATTTTTTTGCCGTGATAAGGCGGAACGTTGTTATCGCACTCTCCGGTCTGAATGTAGACGGCAGGATATGCGATCTGTTGAATATTGTGATAAGGAGAATACGAAAGCATGTATTCAAACATCTTCGGATCCATCGGATCCCCGTATTCGGTGATGTACATCGGACCGCGGTCATCATTGCGGAAACGGATCATATCGGTGTGCGGTACCGAGGCAATGACGCAGCCCCACAGATCCGGCCGCATCGTTAACAGTGCGCACATCAGCAAGCCGCCATTGGAACCGCCGCAGATCGCCGTTTTTTCCGGACAGGTCCAGCCTTCGCGCTGAATCCGCTGAGCCGTCGCAATGAAATCCGTAAAACAGTTCTTCTTGTTTTCACGGCAGCCGCCCAGATGCCATGGCGTCCCGTATTCGCTGCCGCCGCGCAGGTTGATGCTGACATAAATGCGCCCCTGCTTCACCCAATCGACGATATCCAGATCGACAAACGGGTTGTTGTAGGAAGGCAGTACCGCATTGTTGTAGCCGCCATAGCCATACATCAGCGTCGGCGTATCGCCCCGGGGCGTCCACCCCTGCGGCATCACCATGAAAGCCGGAATCCGGACGCCGTCCGGCGCTTCCGTAAAAATCTGACGCACCTCGATTCCCTGCGGCGGCTGAGCGGCAGAAGAAGTCAGCACAGACAAGGTTTCCCCATCATATTTCAGACACATCGGTTCGTGGATAAACGACTCAAAGGACAGGATCAGGTCCTCTGTCGGACGAATCGCATGCGCGTTCTGCATGGCCAGCGTACAGGCGCCGTAAGCGCACGGAAGTTCCAGATCCCGGATCAGTTCTCCCTGCGGCGTACAGATTCTGATCAGCGAAGCGGCGTCCTTCAGATAAAACAGAACGAGCTGCCCTTTGCAGAACACCGCGTCTTCCAGTTTCATCTCACTCTGGGCAATCACCGTGGTTGCCTGCTGCATCGTCTGATCGCTGCCCAGGCTGACAATCCGGCCCAGCGGCGCATCCTGCTGCGTCAGATAAAAATGTTTACCCTGCCAAAAACCGACATAACTGAAAGCGCCTTTCATTCCCACGCTGACCGGCTCAAAGCCGCCATCCTGACGCATCCGGAAAATGACGGTGTCTTCATAGTTTTCCATGATTTCCGCGATCACTTCCTCTCCCTGAGCCGAACAGGCCAGCCGGATCAGCACGGCATTGTCCTGATAATCAAAATGGGTAGTGATCTGATCCCGATCACAGTCATAGGAGCGGATGTGATTGACATTCACGCCCGCCTTTGGATCGGCATCGGCGTCAGAATACAGAATCCGGCTGCCGCTGACATCCCACAGCGAAGAGAAAATACCATCCAGCTTGCGGATCAGCCTGCCTTCCCGGCAGTTGACCACCAGCACACATGGCCGGTCAGCGCCATCCTGCAGGCCGGTATAATAAATCAGTTCAGGCCGCTTCGGCGAAGGATTGGCGGTAAACACCGTGATCGTGCTGTCGATCATCGACAGATCCGCGCTCGCCGTTTCCTGAAAATCCGTATTCAGCAAAACCAGCGTCCGGGTCCCGTCGGCATTACTGCGGCAGGCCCAGTACCCTTCCTCAGTCTGCGTCAGGGCAGAATAGGAAGGATGAAAAGGCCGCCGGCGCAGTTCCGCTTTCTTCTTTTCCAGCGCCGCTTTCAGATGCTGATCAAAAAACTGATCTGTCGTTTTGTTTTCTTCCCTGACCCAGGCCAATACTTTCGGATCTCTGGCCTGTTCCAGTCCGATATTCTCGTCTTTCATCGTTACCGAAAAACGGGTTTCAGTCCAGTCGGCAGGCTCCCATTTCGGATAATTCATCATGTTTTCCTCCTGTCTGTTCATTCTGACTCCTATTGTATCACATCGTTAACTCTTCTTAAGCTCTTTGTCATCATTCTTCAGAAAATGTCATCACGAAGTAAAGAACTTAAGCAGCTTCTGTTCTAGACTGAAACATGACAAAGTTGTCATTGTCTTCCTCATCGAAAAGTCATCTGGCAATGACATAATTAGGGAAACTGAAGGAGAGTGAAACAATGGGAAGAAAACGGCTTACGGAGTTTTTTCCGTTCCTTCTGCCGCTGCGCAGAAAACAGAAAATCGCCTGTTTTTACTGGAAAATGGATCACGATCATCAGCGCTACGCCACCACTCAGAGCGCAGAACGGCTGCCTTACATCCAGTTTGAATGCACCCAGGGGCTGATCAACCCGGACAGCGGTTACGATATTCAGTATCAATACAACAAGGTCCACAATCTGAAGATTGTCAGCCGGCGTATGCACCAGCTGGTTCTGCGTCCGCAGGAAACGTTCTCATTCTGGAAGCTGGCGCGCGGCGCGGACCGGCAAACCCCGTACCGGCCCGGACTGGGATTGCATGATGGCAAAATTGTTCCTGTTCATGGCGGCGGTCTTTGTTTTATGAGCGAGCTGCTGTACTGGATGGTGCTGCATACGCCGCTGACGGTCGTGGAAAAACATCCGCATCTGGTCATCTCGCTGCCGCCCAATCCCAACGCCAGCATGCCAGCCGGCATCGACGCCACGATCCAGGAAGGCTGGAGCGACCTGAAGTTCCGCAACGATACGGATCAGACATGGCAGCTGATTCTGGAGCTGAGCGATACCGAGATTCATGCGCAGATGCTGTGCAGCGAACCGCCGGCGCTGGATTATCAGGTCAGCGGATCGCCTTTGCGCTATGTGCGCCGGCATGGGAAAATCTGGCGGCATCAGACGATCCAGCGCACCCCGATCCGGCGTGCTGACCGGCAAAAACTGCCGACGGAATGGCTCTACGAAAGCGTCAGCCGGATTGATTATCCGCTGCCGCCGGATACGATCATCGAAGAAGAAGAAAAGAGGTCATCACGATGAAAAAACGCAACGTAGCCATCCTGTTTGGCGGCTGCAGCGAAGAATATGCGATTTCTCTGCATTCAGCAGCCGGAGTAATCCGGGCATTGGATCCGGAACGCAACACCCTCATCCCGATCGGCATCAGCCGTCAGGGCGACTGGTTTCTGACCACTGCCGATCCGCAGCGCATTGAAACCGATCACTGGCATTCAAAACAGGACCGCCGGCTGCAGCTGGTTCTTTCCCGCAGCGGATTTCAGCTGAAAGATCAGCAGGGAAACCCGATCGAAGTGGATGTCTTCTTTCCGGTTCTGCATGGCCGAAACGGAGAAGACGGCACGCTGCAGGGGATGATGGATCTGTTTGCCATTCCTTATGTCGGCTGCGGTATGAGCGCCTCGCTGATCGCGATGGACAAGGTACTGAGCCATCAGCTGGCCAGCGCCGCCGGAATCGCCGTCAGCCAAATGGTCGTCGTTGACCGGAATGATCCGGATCGATCCATGAAGGAAATCCGCCAGCTGCAGCTGCCCTGTTTTGTCAAACCGGCCCGCGGCGGATCCTCCATCGGCATTACCCGGATCGAAAGCTGGGACAAGCTGGAACAGGCGCTGCAGCTGGCGCTGAGCCTGGATGAGCGGGCACTGGTAGAAGAAGCGGTGCCCGGACAGGAAATCGGCTGTTCCATCGTGGAAAAAAACGGACAGCTGATACTGGGCGCAGTAGACAGGATCCAGCTGAACAGCGACTTTTTCGATTATCAGGAAAAATATGTCGATTCCCATGCCCAGGTGGAATGTCCGGCAATTTTGCCGCCGGCGCTGATCGATCAGATTCATGATACGGCGCGTACGCTGTGGGCGGTTCATCAGTGCCGTTCTCTGGCACGCATCGACCTCTTTCTGACGCCGGACAACAAAATCGTATTCAACGAGATCAACACGCTGCCGGGCCTGACCGCGACCAGCCGTTTCCCGCGGATGATGGAACGGGCCGGCATGGACTTTTCCTGCCTGCTGCAGACGCTGATCGACCAGGCGGCAAAGGGTGAACACCATGAATGAACTGCGGCTGGTCAACGCGGATCATCCGCTGCACGACGATGAAGAAGCACTGAAACAACAGCTGGTCTGGGTTAGCGAAGATGTACAGCTGCAGCATGTCTGCGCCCGGGCCTTGCTGAGCTGGATCCGCGAATGCGGCGCACAACAGGAAGTCACCCTGGTCAGCGGCTGGCGCAGCTACGATCAGCAGCGTCAGATTCTGCGGCAGACCGAAGCGGAGCGGGGCGCGGAATACACCCGGCAGTTTGTCGCGGCGGCAAGCTGCAGCGAACACCATACCGGGCTGGCCATTGATCTGGGGATCCGCGGGCAGAGTCAGGACCTGATCTGTCCGGATTTCAGCGGCCCCCTCGCCCGTAAAATGAGTCGGTGCGCGGCGGAGTACGGCTTCATTCTGCGCTATCCGCAACACAAAACGGCCGTGACCGGCATCGCCTTTGAACCGTGGCATTTCCGGTATGTCGGATTGCCGCACGCGCAAATCATGGCTCAGCACGACTGGGTGCTGGAAGAGTATGCCGCATGGGTCAGAACTGGTACGCCTGATCGGCCGCTGCAGGTCAGCGTGGACGGAAGACGCTGGCAAATATATTCGCTGCCGCACATAGACGGCAGCGGCGATCCAGATCGGACAGCGCTGGATGAGCAGACCGATCTGGTCTGTCAGCCGCTGTCACAAGCGCCGTTTGCCCCTTTGAGTCATCGCGCCTGGGTTGAACTGGACTGCGCCAATCTGCGCCACAATGTCATCACGCTGCGCCGGCAGATGCGTCCGCACCAGAAGATCATGGCCGTCTGCAAAGCCAATGCCTACGGTCATGGATTGCGCGAATGCGCCCAGCAGCTGCTTCAATGCGGAGTGGAAGGCTTTGCCGTCGCCACGCTGGAAGAAGCACTGACGCTGCGTCAGCTGGATGCTCAATGCGAGATTCTCATTCTGGGATATGTCCCTTTCTGGCAAGCCGAGGAAGTCAGCCGTCATCGTCTGACACTGACGCTGACCGATTGGGAGAACGCTGCCCGGCTGAATGAGGCAGGATATCCGATCCGGGTCCATGTGCCGATCGATACCGGCATGCGCCGGTTAGGTGCACGGGCGGAAGATCTGGATAAGCTATGCCGCTTTTATCAGTTTCCTCATCTGCAGGTCTGCGGCACGTATTCGCACCTGGCTCAGACAGACAGCCTGCTGCCGCAGGCCCAACAAGCCACCCGCCGTCAGATCGCGCTGTTTTTCGAAACGATCGCGCAGCTGCGCAAACGGGGGATTGATCCGGGAGCGATTCATCTGCAGGGCAGTTATGGCTTTCTGAACCATCCGCAGCTGCCCTGCGACTGGGTTCGTTTTGGCATCGCTCTGTTTGGCTGTATCGATCCGTCCCGCACTCAGATGAAACTGCCGCTGCGGCCGGTCGCTTCCGTTCATGCCCGCATCGCCGCCATCAAGCGAGTCCGCCAGGGGGAGGGTATCAGCTACAATCATCTCTGGCACGCCGACCAGGATACCACCATCGCCATTCTCAGCATCGGCTATGCCGACGGCATCCCACGCAGCGCTTCCCGCCAGCATGTCGAGGTGCTGATCCGGGGCCGCCGTTGTCCGCTGGTCGGCGCCATGTGCATGGATCAGTGCTTTGCCGACCTCGGCGATCTGCCGGCAGAGGTGGGAGAAGAATGCGTTGTGATTGGCAATCAGCAAAAGGAAACCCTCTCTGCGCTGCAGCTGGCGGAAAAAACCGGAACGATTGTCCCGGATACGCTCAGCGCACTGCGCGGTCGATTACCGCGGTTATTGAAGTAACAAAAAGATCGGATCGACATGTTCTGACCCGCCGCCATTTCGCGGCAGTCGCCGGAATATGACATCCGATCTTTTTTTACAGGGCAGCGATTTTCGTTGTTTTCAGCCGATGGTAACCACGAATCGCCAGGATCATACACAGACCTTCCGCGATCACAAAAGCCCACCACAGACTGTCCAGCCCGCCGGTCCGTCCCAGAAGAACAGCCAGCGGCAGCACCAGCACCAGCTGCCGCCCCAGCGAAACCCACAGTGAAAGCATTCCTTCGTTCATGGCCTGAAACACCGAACACAGCACGATGGAAATCCCGGCAAACACAAAGGACAGCGAGATCGTTCTGAGCGCCGGAATTCCCAGCTGCAGCATCTGTTCGCTGGCACTGAACAGCTGCAGCAACGCCTGCGGAAAAACCAGAAAAACTGCCATTCCCAATCCCATCAGTCCGATAGCGGCAATCAATGAATAGCGGACAGCCTGCACAATGCGCTCTTTCAAAGCTGCGCCATAATTGTAGCCGATAATGGCGATCAGCGCGCTGTTCATACCCATCACCGGCATGAACACAAACTGCTGCAGCTTGGAATAAATGCTGAAAACCGAGATGGTCAGTTCGGAAAACGGCATCAGAATCCAGTTCATTCCCAGCGTCATGATCGAACTGATCGACGACATGATGATCGCCGGAAAGCCTACCGCATAAATATCGCGGCAGATCACGGAGGAGAAACGAAATCGGCGAACATCCAGCTGCAAAAAGGAAAGACGACGTTGAATCAGCACCCAGCCCAGTACCATGGCCAGAATCTGGCCCGTCACCGTCGCGATGGCCGCGCCGGCAATCCCCAGCTGCGGACAGCCGAACCAGCCGAAAATCAGAATCGGATCCAGTACGATATTGATCAGAGCGCCAGTTCCCTGCATGATCATGTTGTACACCGCCTGTCCGGTCGCCTGCATGATCCGTTCCATGACAATCTGAACGAACACGCCGAACGAAAAAATCGTGCAGATCCGGATGTACACCGCCGCCTGTCCGGCAATGTCGGGCGAGGAAGTAAAGGCCCGGGCAAAGATATCCGCCAGAAACAAACCGCCTGCCGCAAAGACAATCCAGCTGCACAGCGCCAGAAACAGACCATGAAGAGCCGTCTGGCTTGCCTGTTCCGCTTTTTTCTCACCCAGCCGCCGGGACAGCAGCGCGTTGACCCCCGCCGCCGTTCCGACCGAAACCGCGATCATCAGCGTCTGTACCGGAAACGACAGCGAAACCGCCGCCAGCGCTGCCTCGCTGTAACGGGCGACAAACATGCTGTCGACGATGTTGTAACAGGCCTGAATCAGCATCGACAGCATAATCGGCAAGGACATGGAAACCAGCAGCCGCTTCATCGGCATCTCTCTCATCTTGTCATTCACATTCATTCCCCCTCCGGCATAAAAAAACCACCCCGTTTTTTAGAGTGGTTGTCATCACTGTTTTTGTTTTCTCTGTCCGCCAGATAGTGTATCGTATCCAAGCGGTTCCGTCAAGTCTCTTTTTTAGTTGATACATCATCTATTAGCACTATAATGAAACCGGATATCGAAAGGAGACCGGTCATGAATTACGAAGAAGATTATCGCAAATGTTCCAAAATTGCCCGGGAGGCAAGCCGTTACGCACGGCTGCAGATGAAAAACTGGGAGCTGGGCAGCGGTGAGGCCGACTGCCTGGCACAGATCCGCAAACATCCCGGATGCAGTCAGGCCACTGTGCAGGCGCAGCTGGGAATCGATAAGGCGGCGGTAGCCCGCATGTGCGCCTCTCTGGAAAAAAAGGGACTGATCCGACGGCAGGCGGATCCGCAGGATCGCCGCCGTGTCCAGCTCATGGCGACGCAGCGGGGCAACCGTCTGAAACAGGACAGCAAAGACAAGGAAAATGAGTTTTACGCCTGGCTGTTTCAGGAGCTGAATCCCCAGGAACAGGCTGTTTTCTTCGCTCTGCTGCAACGGCTCTATCAGCGCAGCAAAACCGCGCGTCAGCAGAACTTCGCCCCGATCCTCGCTCAGTCGCGACAATGAAAACGCCATATGCCCCGGATCGGCTGCGCAGCTACTGACTGGCTCATAAAGGACTTTTGATCGTGATGATTCTGAGCGGGTTCGGTTGCAACATGCTGAACGCCGCCGTGGTGATCGAACAGGGGCAGATGCTGGATCAGCTGATTCTGACCGGTCCGGGAATGGCCTTGTTGGAAGCGGCCGGACAGTTTCTTCTGCTGGTACTGGTCGTTCAGCTGCTGCGGGCCATCAAGCGCTGGACTACTCGCCGCTTTGCCAGCGTCACCTGCGCCGCCATGCGCTCGGCGTTACTGACAGCGGTGCTGAACGGCCGGATCGATACGGAAGCCGGCGATCTGCTCAACCGCGGCATGCAGGATGTGGAGCTGTGTACTGACGGAATGCGGAAGCTGACTACCGAACTGTTTGACACCGGCGTGCTGATGGCTTCCACACTGATCGCGATGATCCGATGCGACCTGCGCCTGACGCTGCTCAGCGTGATCAGCATTCCTCTGGCCATGCTGACGGCCTCGCTGCTGAAAAAAAGAATTGTCAGCATGAATGCCCGGGTACGCCATCAGGCAGGCAGCCTTCATTCCCTGACGCTGGAATTCTGCACTCACACCGCGCTGTACCGCATCAGCGGAACAGATCCCATCAACCGCCGGCGTTACCATCTGCAGCTGAACCGGTATCAGTCCCTTGCCACACTCCCAACAGCGGGACAATCCGGCTGGGAGAGATCAATCTCAGCCGTCTGCCCCATGCCGAAAAACGCCGTCTGTTCGGCGTAGTTCAGCAACAGTTTCAATTTACCGACGGAACCCTGATGGATCAGATTTCCATGCACGATCCGTACATCAGCGAAGCGCAGGTCCGGCAGGCCTGACCCGAAGCGGACTCGGCGGCCTGGCTGACAGTCTGCCCCAGGGACTGCAGAGTCCCGTTCAGCAGCTGACTAATCTGTCTGCCGGACAACGGCAGCTGCTGGCCATCGCCCGGGCGATCGTGCTGGATTCGCCGATTCTGTTTCTGGATGAAATTACCGCCAACCTGGATTCCCAAACCAAAGCGCACTGTCTGAGCGTGCTGCGGGCGGCCGGAAAAGGACGCCTGATTCTTTCCGTATCGCACCGTCCCGCCTCCCTGCTGCAATCCGACCGCATCATCCTGTTAGAAGACGGACGGATCGTCAGCCAGGGTGACCCGCAGACGATGCAAAAAGAAGCACCGGCACTGTTTCATCACGATTCTCTGTCTGATTCCGCCTTTTGCCGCGCCAGTACCTGATCCCAACGACGCTGCCAGATGCGCTGATCCTGCGGACTGATCGGCCGCAGAACACGGCACGGATTGCCGGCTGCAATCACATGGGAAGGAAGGTTGTGTGTCACCACCGATCCGGATCCGATGACCACATCGCTGCCGATCGTCACGCCGGGATTGATCACGACGTTGCCGCCAATCCACACCGAATCTCCGATTGTCACCGGCTGGCCATACTCCCATTGAGCATCCCGCACCGTCCTGTCCAGCGGATGAGCGGCAGTATAGATACAGACCCGCGGTCCCAGCATCACATGGCGGCCGATCGTAATCGGGCAGACATCCAGCAGAATGCAGTCGTAATTGGCGAAAAACTCCTCGCCGATCGTGATGTTAAAGCCATAGTCGCAGCGAAAGGTAGGTTCAATATGAAGATGTTGCGGACAGCTTCCCAGCAATTCCTCCAGCAGCTGCTGGCGCAGCGTTTCCTGTTCATCGTCTGTACGATTGTAACGGGCGGTCAGCTGCAGCGCATGACGGTGCAGCTGACGTAATTCAGGATCCGAAGCCAGATACAGCTCTCCCCGCAGCATGTTTTCCTTATGATTCATTCGCGTTCTCCCTTCCTTCCGTTCTGCGCTTCTGAGCGCAGAACAAATCTTATCTTTTTTCTTCAGTCTGCCGTTTTACACGAACCTGCAGCTGTGTGATATATTCTTCCGGACGATGCGTTTCATGAACATCGACAAGCAGAAATTCCAGAAAGGGACCGCTCTGGTGCAGATGCTTTCTTTCCATTTCCCGCTGCAGCTGGCGGATATGTTCATGATGCTGGTCGTAAGGGCCCCCGTATGTGAGCGCCAGATATTCGCCCTCTTCCAATATAAAATCGCCCTCGCCCTGCTGGATGCAGATCATCACGCAGGTGCAGCGAAGCGAACCGTCCGGCTGTATTTCCAGAACGGAGCCGGTATCGCCGTTGCCCAGAATGGCCAGCTGTTCTTCCATTCTGCCGGACAACCGGGTCAGAAGATAGTCAATGTCCTCATCCTGCTCGATCTGTTCCTTCAGCACAAGACAGCTGCGGCGGGGAAAATGACGAAAAAGAATTTCATCCTGCGGCTGATCAAGCGCCTCCTGCAGATCCTGCCGACGCTTTTGAACATCCTTCAGCCGCAGCGACAATTCCCGGATCTGCCGCTGCAGTTCCTGTTCCTCTTCCTGCAGCAAATCAGAGGTCGCTTCCACCGTGCGATGTTTCAGATAATCGCGGATCCGGTCTGTTCCAAATCCCAGTTTCAGCAAATCCCGGATGACATTCAGCCGCCAGATATCCTTCAGGGTGTAGAGCCGGTACTGGTTGTCCGCGCGGCGGGGGTGAATCAGCCCCTTTTTTTCATAATAACGCAGCGAATCCGGACTGATGCCGTACAGCTTGCATATCTGCCGCATCTGAACTGCTTTTTTCACAACCTTCTCCCGCCTTTCTTTTCGCTGTTATTATATCAGATCCGAGTCTGTTCTTCATGGATTGCATCACTGCGCCGCCAGCTTCATAAACTACAATGGTGAAGAGGATGAAATCAATCAAAAACAAACTGATGCTGATCGCCAGCCTGAGTGCCGTTCTGGCTGCCATTGTTGTCATCCGGGCGCTGAGCCGGGCGGTAACGGTCATGGGCAGCGTCAACCTTAACGGAATGACCATCGTTGTTGATGCAGGTCATGGCGGTAAGGATCCGGGAGCCAGAAGCGCAGCCATCGATGAGGATGAAATCAATCTGAAGACAGCGCAAAAACTGAAGGTGCTGCTGGAAGGCGCCGGCGCGAAAGTCATCATGATCCGGGAAAGCGACGTGGATCTGGCGCCGGAAGGAGCAAGTCATGTCAAACGGGAAGATCTGAAAAAAAGAGTGGAAATCATGAATCAGCCGCAGGTGACCTTGTTCATCAGCATTCACTGCAACATCTCCCTGGACAGTCGGGTTCAGGGCTCCGACGTGTATTATCAGAAAGACAATCCGGCTTCCTATCAGCTGGCGCAGGCCGTTCAGGGAAGACTGAAGGCCGTGACCCACTCCCGTCTGAAGCCCAAAACCGGCGATATCTACATTCTGAAACAGACGCAGACACTGGGAATTCTGGCAGAAATCGGGTTTCTTTCCAATCAGGAAGATCTGGCCCGGTTGCAGAAAGAGGAATACCTGGAAGAGATCGCCTATGCGCTGTTTCAGGGAATCGATGATTTTATGAAGATTCTTCAGTAACTGTGAAAAAGCCCGGAAACCGACCTTTCGTTTTTCGCTTTGCTCTTCCGCTGATCTTCAGGCTCAGTATGCCCGGGTTGCCATTTTGGACGGATTCAGAAAAGGAAAAACTTTTTTACAAAATGAATAAAAAATGATTGACACTTCCGCTCTTCTCGTGGTATATTTATTAAGCATTCGATGGAGTAAGGTATTGGGCCTGTAGCTCAGGTGGTTAGAGCGCACCCCTGATAAGGGTGAGGTCGTTGGTTCAAGTCCATTCAGGCCCACCATCGAATTT
>CAJFOC010000048.1 GCA_904395815.1 uncultured Holdemania sp. | reverse complement strand
GATCCAGCCCTCTCGCGAGGTGCTCACTTATATTACCAAATCTCACCCCCTCAGTCAATCCCTTTTTTTTAAAATTTTTAACTTTGTTTCAGTCTATCTTCACTTTGTCTTCTCTTCATCCCCAATCCGTCAGCCACGCAGGTTTAGAAAACCGGGTCGCTAACGCCGGTTTATCAGGTGCTGATTTAAAACAAAAGCCGAAAGCACGCCAGGATATCGGCGACTTTCGGCCTGAGTTTGACAGCCTTGTATTCGTGATGCAAAACCGGCGATCAGTGATGGAACAGACGGACGCCGTTGAAAATCAGGACGATCCCATAAGCGTCGCTGCGCTCAATGACATGATCATCACGTACCGATCCGCCCGCTTCCACAATATAGGAAACTCCGCTTTTGACAGCCCGGTCGATGTTGTCCCCAAACGGGAAGAAAGCGTCGGAAGCCAGCGATACGCCATGAACCTGCGCAATCCACTCCTTCTTTTCCTGTGCGCTCAGCGGCTCTGGCCGGCAGGTGAATACCTGCTGCCAGCTGCCCTCTTTGAGCAGATCTTCCCATTCCTCGGAAATGTAATTATCGATGGCGTTATCACGATCTGCCCGGCGGATTTTTTCCTTAAACGGCAGAGCCAGCACTTTCGGATGCTGGCGCAGATGCCAGATATCCGCCTTGTTTCCTGCCATCCGCGTGCAGTGAATCCGTGACTGCTGCCCGGCGCCAATGCCGATCGCCTGTCCGTCTTTGGCGTATACAACCGAATTGGATTGCGTATATTTGGCGGTAATCATCGCGACTACCAGATCCCGTTTGGCACTTTCCGGCAGCGTTTGGTTGCGGGAAACGATGTTGGTCAGCAGACTCTGATCAATTTTGACGTTGTTGCGAAGCTGATGAAACCGCACTCCGAAAACTTCCTTGGTTTCCATTTCCTTTGGCTGATAGGAAGGATCCATCTTCAGCACAAGATAGTTTCCTTTCTTTTTGGCGCGAAGAATATCCAGCGCCTTTTCGCTGTAAGATGGTGCGATCACCCCGTCGGATACTTCCTTGGCCAGAAAGCGGGCGGTAGCTTCATCGCACTCCTCTGACAGGGCGGCAAAATCGCCATAGGAGGACATCCGGTCAGCGCCGCGGGCCCGGATATAGGCACAGGCTATCGGCGTCAGTTCGATGTCTTCGCAGAAATAGATTTTTTTCATCGTTTCATCCAGCGGCAGTCCCAGTGCCGCACCGGCCGGGGAGACGTGCTTGAACGAAGCGGCAGCTGGCAATCCGGTCGCTTCCTTCAGCTCGCTGACCAGCTGCCACGCATTCAGCGCGTCCAGCAGATTGATGTAACCAGCCCGTCCGTTGAGTACTTCAAAAGGCAGCTCGCCCTGCTCCATGTCAACGCCGGCCGGCTTCTGGTTCGGATTGCATCCATACTTTAACTGCAGTTCTTTCATCTTCTCCTCCTTGTCAACAAAAGAAAAAAGCCGCACTTCCAGACCTGTTTGGCCCAGACGGTCGGCTCTGATACGTCGCTAACTTCCCTGTGGTCAATTCCACTTCCGTCAGTCGGTTAACTGATTAAAAACTACCATGACCGGCGGCGGCTGTCAAGAGCAGAAGACCAATTTCAACCGGATCCGGCAAATCCCGTTATCCGTTGTGCTGATCCAGAGTGACAAAATCAAAAAAGGAATGCGAGACTACCGTTTCATACCGCCGCAGAAACGTCTGAGCATCGCTGGTACGGCCGCGGCACAGCCAGTGACTGACTGCATAGCACAAACCGCTGCCGAAATAACCGGCCAGTTCCTCTTCGGTCAGATCGCCCAGATTATCCGGTTTGCCAAATCGCTGGAATATTTCCAGAAACAGATTCTGCATATTCTCTTCAAACAGATCCTTGAAACTGTTCTGTCCGGTGATGCGGAAGGCGATCTGATAAAACTCGCGGCTTTCGGCCAGATTTTCCGCCATCGCCAGCATTCCCTGGCGAAACTGTCTTTTTTCTATATAAGGAAGGAGAAAGTCAATGGTATCCAGGTAGATGATGTAACTGAGCGCTGCGTATTTGTCCTCAAAATAATTGTAAAAGGTCGCCCGGATGACTCCGGTTTTATCACAGATTTGTTTGATGGTAATTTTCTCAAAGCTTTTCTGCAGCATCAGCTCTTTCAGGCTCTCCGCCAGAAAGCGCTTCATCATCCCCCGTTTTTCCATGTTCGTTCATTCTCCTTGTTCAGTTCATTTCAGCAGCGGAATAATCCGGGACAACACATTCAGGCTCATCAGAATCAGAATCAGACTGCCGGCCGCAAAGAAAACTCTGCGGTAAGCAAATCCCAGCCGGTATCCAACCTCCTGTCCCAGCTGCGCGCTCAGCAGCGTCAGCAATGTTGAAACCAGACAGACTTCCAGCATATTGGCCTGCAGCATCGATACGCAGGTCCCCAGCAGAAAAACATCAATGCTCATCACCACGCCAAGCCAGAAAACCCTTTTCAGGCTAAAATTGTTGTCGTGGCGTTCTTCAAATTCATTCTGACGGAAAGCCCGGATCATCAAAACGCAGCCCAGCAGAAACAAAATCAGCGCCGCGCCGATCTGATTGGCATGCAGAACAAACTGATTTTCGATGACGGTCCCGACAAAAAGACCGATCATCAGCATCATCAGACTGACAACGGCAAAAACCAGGCTGTTGGCGATGGACCGCCGATGCTCTTGCTGATTCACAAGCGCTCCCCGCGCCATCATCACGACAAAACAATCCAGCGAAAGGCCAAGACAGGTGATGATCAATTCTATTGTACTCATCGCGATCTTCCTTCCTTATCCTACAAGTGATCGTCTTCAGTATAACGGATACGGCAGGTGGATGCGATAGACAAAACGGTTTTTCTGTCGTTGGCAGGCAGCGTTTGACGTCCGCAAGGTAAAAAAAAGGGCGCAGGCCCTTATTCAATGGCGATGCGCCGGCTCGTTTCCACCTGCGGAGCGGGCTGCTTTTTCGGCAGAACAATCTTCAGTTCACCGTTGTCATATTTGGCTTTGATATCCTGCTCTGTCACTTCTTCACCGACATAAAAGCTTCGTGAGCAGCTGCCGCTGACCCGCTCGCGCCGGATGATGTTGCCCTGATCATCCTGATCGTCACTGGCGTGGCTGTGCTCGGCCCGGACGGTCAGATAACCGTCTTCCAGCTCCAGATGGATGTCTTCCTTTTTCATTCCCGGCAGTTCGATATTCAGCAGATATTGACCTTCCTTTTCCTGAATATCCGTTTTCATCGCCGGAATGCGCTCCATTGTAAAGAATGGATCCGCAAACCAGTTTTCTGTCAGATCATCAAACAAACTCAGACTTCTTGGCATCATTTTCATCTCTATCGCCTCTTTCTGTTCAGTTGCTTTCATGAAATTCGCCTTGTCAAAGATTGCTTTGGCTGTGCTGTTATTCAATCATGATATTCTTTTTGGCTTCGATCTCTTTCTGATCTTTCTTCGGCAGAACGATCTTCAGTTCGCCGTTGTCGTACTTGGCCTTGATATCCTCGGCTGTCAGTTCCTCACCGACATAGAAGCTTCGCGAGCAGCTGCCGCTGATCCGCTCCTGCCGCAGGATATTGCCCTGCTTGTCCTTTTCCTCGCTGGATGTGTTCCTGGCGGCGGAGACAGTCAGGTAGCCGTCCTCCAGATCGATGTGGATGTCTTCTTTTCTGTACCCAGGCAATTCAATGTCCAGCAGATAGCTGCCATCCTTTTCCCGGATATCGCAGCGCATTGCGGCCGCTGTGCGCCTTGTGAATCGAGGTTCTCCAAACCAATCGTCGATCATGTCGTCAAACATCGTTCTCGGTAATAATCTCATACATCAACACCTCTTTCTGTTTTCTTTTTTCTGATTTTCTGTGAACAGGAAACGCTTACTCGATCGTAATGTTTTTCCTGGCTGCACGCGGATCCTGTTTCGCGATGAAGACGGTCAGAATCCCGTTTTCAAAGCGGGCACGGAGTGCCTCCGCCGTGGTTTCTTCTCCTACGAAATAGGATCGGCTGAATTTACCGCTGATCCGTTCCTGGCGAATCAGCCGGCCAAACTGTTCCATCTGTTTTTGGGAATTGCGTTGCGCGGTGATGGTCAGCACGCCCTGATCCAGCTGAAGCTGAACGTCTTCCTTGCTGACGCCCGGCAGCTCGACCTCCAGCGTCCATCCATCCGCATGCTCCCGTATATCCGTTTTCATGACTGCTGCTGAAGCATTCTTTCCGAAAAACAGATCCCGAAGTTCATCGGTGCTGGTTCGGTTGTCCCAGGAATCCGGAAATTGTTTCATCTTGAATCGCTCCCTTCCGTCCTGATTTCATCTTTGCCCCGGGGTCCTTTCCCCGGATGCAATTATAGTATACCACCCTTTTTAGCAAAGTCAACACTAAAGTGCTAATTTTTTTATTTTTACTTTGTTTTTTCACAAGTTCACAAAGTTCTGTCCGTCTTCGGTTCCCCGGTCTTCTGATCCGTCAGCGCCGGCGTCGTACAGAGATTGCATTCATAAAAATCCTGCAGCGCACCGATCAGCGGATTTCTTTTCTGACGCCGCTGATGCTGCCACAGCAGAAAAAGAAACAGACAGCCGCCCAGAAAACAGACGATCATGTCTTCCATCGTATCGTACACTCCCTGAGTCGTATGATTGATCGCGTCGATATTCAGAAAGATCAGACAGCCAAATTCAAAACACTCCCACAGAAACGCGATCATCATGTTCATTCCCTGCAGTGACAAACATTTCAGCACGAAACGGCGCTGGTCCGGTTCACTCCATCTTTCCGCCAGCCAGCAATACACCAGCAGCACCGCCGAACAGACAAGCACCCCGGAGCTGAAATGCAAAACCTTGTCAAAATAGGGAATCGCATACCCGTTCAGCGTGTTGCCGACGATCATGGCGATGGCGATGAACAACTGCGACCAGAACAGCATTCCCCAGGCGTTGTTAAACCGCAGTAAACGCACCAGAACCGGACCGATCAGCTGAACTGCCAGCGCCAGAACAAGATAACCCAGCTTGCTGTAAGTCTGCTGCTGAAGCTGAACGAAAACGCTGATAATCATCAGTACGGCAGATATGCCATAAAGCCAGAAACATGCTTTTTTCATTGTCTTTGCCTCTCTTTGTTCCACCTTTTTTCTGCCGCAGCCGCTCAGATCGCGGCAAGCCCGGAACAAGTATATGATAGAAGAATCTTCCGGCCGCAACAAGTCTCGATTTTACAAACCGGTCAATCTGTCTTTTCTTTCATTCTTCCCGCAGCCGGCTTGCCGTAATCCGGCAATGATGGTAAAATTCATGCCGATCAAGGGAGAACGATAACCATGCGGCTGAAAGAAGATTTTCATCATACGCTGATCATTGAGCGTTCCGAATTCATCTGCTATCTGCATAAATGCCTGGACGAAAATCAGGCCCGGGATTTCATCCAGCAGATCCGCCGGCTGCATCCTGACGCCACTCATCATTGTTATGCATACATCGCCGGAGCGCATCATGAGCTGCAGCGCTCCAATGACGATGGGGAACCGGCCGGCACCGCCGGCGTTCCGATGCTGGAAGCGCTGAAAAAAAGCGGACTGCGGGATCTGTGCGCGGTGACCGTACGCTATTTCGGTGGGATCAAGCTGGGCGCTGGCGGACTGATCCGCGCCTACTCTCGCTCAGTCAGCGACACCGTCAGGCTGGCGCCCAAAGTGGAAACGGTGCTGATGGACGAATACGAGCTGATCTACAGCTACGATCTGATCGGAAAAATCGATCACCTGCTGAAAAACAGCGCCGATCTGATCGATCGGGAATATGGCGAACAGATCACCTGTCATTTTCTGAGCACGGACGCCTCGCTGCCGTTAACAATCAGCGAACTGACCAGCGGACAGGGACAGCTGCAGAAAACAGGAACCCGACTGGTGGAAAAGGATATTCCCCAATAAAAATAGAAAAGGCAAGGCCTGAAAAGCAGGTTTTGCCTTTTTGTTTCAGCAGGTCAGAAATCGTTTGTCCTCCATCATCCAGCAATATACAAAGGCTGCGAACACCGCCAGACCGGGAATCTGACGCTGCAGCTGCAGAGAATGGGGATTCAGATATCCGATGATCTGATGATCCTCGCTGAGCACAGCCTGCAAGCCGGTCACTTTCAGCTGCAGATGATGCGAACCCAACCAGAGCTCCGCCTGTTCATAGGCCGGCGGCCGCAGCGCCCAGACTCCGCTTTGACAACCGGGATGCGTCAGGCAGCCATGGCCATAGCCATCCGTTTGAATCAGCAGCTGCTGCGCTTTTTCGCAAATGCGCACGGCGATATGACGATCTGTAATCAGCTCTCCTTTATTGACTCCCAGAATCAGCCGGGCCACAGGACGATGCTGTTCATCGGTCAAAATCCGGCAGCGCCCCTGTTTTTCAATATGATATTTCATTGCGGGCTTCTCCTTATATCCAATGCAGAACCAGATTGACCAGACCGGCGGATACCATGACCCAAACCGGATTCAGGCGCAGTTTCCTTAACGCCAGCAGCGCCGCGGCAAACAACAGGATCGACAGACCATCCAGTTGTCGCAAATCCCAGCGGCTGACCCCCTCTTGAAACAGCGCGACCTGGCACAGACTGAGCCCGGCTGCCGCAATCAGCGCGATGACGACCGGCCGCAGTCCGGAAAGAATCCCCTGCATCAGCGACAGCTGACGGTAACGGTAATAAACCCAGGCCAGCGTCAGCACGATAATACAGGAAGGAAGCACGTTGCCTGCCGTCGCAATCAGCGCTCCAGGCAGGCCTGCCACCTGTGTTCCGACAAAAGTCGCTGAATTGATCGCAATCGGTCCGGGAGTCATCTCCGCAATCGTGACGATATCGGCAAACTGCGACATCGTCAGCCAGTGATGCAGCGTCACCACCTGGTTCTGAATGAGCGGCATGGCCGCATATCCGCCGCCGATGCTGAACAGACCGATCTGAAAAAAACTCCAGAACAGCTGAATCATTACGTTCATCCTATCCTCTCCTTTCGCGCTTTTTCCCGGCTCAGCATGTGAAATGTGCCGATCCCCCCGCACAACAGCAGAATCAGCAGGATGTTCAGCTTCAGGATCAGATCGGCAACCAGCGCCAGAACCAGCAACGCTACCGCCATCCGGTTTCTTTCCTGCAAAAGTCCCCGGATCATATTCCATACGACATCGACGATGACAGCCGCCACCCCTGCCTGCATGCCCCGCATCACCAGACTGACGGCCGGATTGCTTCTGAATGCGTCATAACAGCTGGAAATCAATGTCAGAATGATCAGCGGCGGCAATACGCTGGCCACGATGTTGACCAGAGCGCCGATCAGCCCTTTCAGCCGGTAACCGATGATGATCGAACCGTTGACGGCAATCGCGCCTGGCGAACTCTGGGCAATGGCGATCAGATCCATCATTTCCTCTTCCTCAATCCAGTGCAGCTCATCGACAAACCGTTTCTTCATCAGCGGTACGATAACAAAACCGCCTCCGAAGGTCAGCATACTGAGCATGAATGTGGAACAGAACATCGTTCTCAGGCTGACCTCGTGATTGTTCTCCATGAACTCCCCTCCTTCGCTCCTCATTATAGAGCTTGTACTTTCATATTAAAAATAATATAATTAAATATATTTTATATTATTTTTGATATAAGGAGGAGAAGGTATGACGCTGCGTCACATGCGGATTTTTATCGAAGTGTTCCGGCATATGAACATGTCGCGGGCGGCAGAGAGCCTGCATCTGTCCCAGCCGGCCGTCAGTCTGGCAATCAGCGAACTGGAGAAGTATTACGGCATCGCGCTGTTTGACCGCATTGGCCGGCGGCTGTACGTCACGGAAGCCGGCAAGCGTTTTTACAGTTATGCGCTGCACATCATCGCCACCTTTGACGCGATGGAAACCGGAATCCGCAACTGGGATTTTCTGGGACAACTGCGCATCGGCGCTTCCATTTCGCTGGGCACCCGGCTGCTGCCCCGTATCATCCAATCGTTTTCCGCCGAGTTCCCCGATATCCGCGTTCAGGTTACGGTCAACAGTTCAGAAACGATTGAATCGATGATTCTGTCCAATGATCTGGATCTTGGACTGGGCGAAGGACTGATTCATGCCGCCGAGATTGAAGCCGATCCATTTTTCGAAGACCGGCTGGTCATGATCTGTGCCTTGTCCCATCCGCTGGCGCAGCGCCGCCGCATCACGCTGCAGGAAGTCATTCATCAGCCGTTTCTGTTGCGGGAGCTGGGCAGCGGCACACGGGAATTTTTTGACGCTTTTCTGCAGGCCCGCCAGATGAAAATCGAACCGTTATGGCAAAGCACCTCTACCCGCGCCATTGTCAGTGCGGTGGAAGCCGGACTGGGGATTTCCGTGCTGCCCTATGAAATCGTCAAGGATGATATTCAGAACAATCAGGTGGCCATCATCGAACTGGATCAGCCGTTTCACCGCACCTGTTTTCTGCTTCATCACCGCAACAAATATCTCACTGCCGCCGCCCGGGCTTTTCTGCGCTATAGCCATGAAACCGCAGACCGGCTGCGACAGGAAGAACAGGCGTAGAATTCCCGAAACAAGCTATCAAGTTTGTATCAAATTCATAAAAAGCCACAAAAAAAGTGTCAGAAGCACTTTCCTGCTCCGGACACTCAAGCGGATGGATTCCTTGCGGTCGCTTAATAGTTTACCGATAAACATAAACGAACCTCCATTCTATATTAGCTTTCTTAAGTTGTTTTTCCCCAGAAAAAGATATAGAGAAAATAACAGGATACGTATAGATCCCCGTAAACGTAATGGTAGAAAACAGGAATTGCATTTAAAAATGGCGAGATCCAACCGTGATATACTTCAAGCAGATAAAGGTACACGATGGGATGACCATAACGGTCGTAAGCCTAAGAAAGAAATAGTCTTAGAATGGCGTAAGGATCATCCAGAAGGTAAAAAGGCTGATTGCGTTCGTGATACAAAGTTAGATAAAAAGACTGTCTATAAATGGTGGAATAATAACTAGTTCCTTACTTAATGGTAAAGTTCATATATTGAACATCACCCAGTATTACATCGATTACATAAAAAACTTTTAAATGTTTTAACCACGGAGTTTCTTCTATGAAGTTGTGTATTGCATTAATTATTGCGGTTGGATTATTTTGACATGGATCCTCACGATTTTGTGTTTTGAATTGATCTAAGGCTGCAGCAAGTGAATCAAAAGATACAACATATCCATATCTTTTGGGATCACAAATAACCTCAATAAAATACGAATAATTTTCACTATGTGGAATGTCTGTGTGACTATATAGATAATCATTCACTTGTTTATAATTACTTTCTCCAAAATGAATAGCTTCTACCAATGTTTTAAAGTATCCAACATAATAATTAAATTCGCCTGAGACAGTAGCGCCATTACATGTTGTTTTTTCAAGCCATTCCTTGCTTATTAAAACTTGTTTACTTCCTCGGGAATCATTTTCATATACACATGGACCATAACTATTCAATACAAATTTATGCCCGTTTGGCAAAGTATGGTCATATCCAATATAGTTTCGTAGGATGTTTTCAACATCATCTACATCTATAATTTCCGATGAAGAATATACGTATTTAAAATTTGATGAATTCAAAAATACATAAAAAATCAGTAAAAACAGAGAAAAAATAACAATAAATATGAGTAGCAAGCGTTTTAATTTCATAGATTTCAATCCAATAACAAAAGTTGCGCAAGCTTCCGATCAGAAATCAGAGGCTTTGCACAGCTGATT
>CAJFOC010000047.1 GCA_904395815.1 uncultured Holdemania sp. | reverse complement strand
GCATTGATTTTCTGGTTTTCGACTAAGTTACGGTTAAACAGTACTTTCAAGAAAGAATTATTTAGTACCCTAATGAAAGCTACTAGCCATCAGGAACTATTCCAAACGAACAATTGCAACGAATTTTGCAACAAAAAATATGATAGGTAAAATAAGATATACTCAAGAAAAAAGGCGTTGGTTTCCACCAACACCAAAATTTATAGAACCGTTTTTTATATGGAAAAAGAGAAGAAAGAAGTAAAGATGATTGACGAAAAGATATTGTAATGATATCATGATGATATCAATAAGGAGGAAAAAATGATGCAGGAGAAAGTACTGGATGGAAAAAAGAATGGATTGACAATGTTGATTCTGTTATTGCTGGGAATGCTTCTCTGTATTCTGGGCTTTATTTACAGCATTGCGGAGGATGAGCCGTTATTGGCGGTTCTCGTTATGATTGTGATGGTTGTACTGCTTATCATGATGGCAGGATTGAAAATTCTGCGTCCGCAGGAAGCGCTGGTGCTGACGCTGTTTGGCAAATATGTCGGAACGCTGAAAGGGCCGGGATACTTTTATGTGAACCCTTTCTGCAGCGCTATCAATCCGGCCCGTCATACATCGCTGTCGCAAAGCGGGGATGTAAAAAACGCTGAAGGACTTCAGATCAGCGGTCAGTCAGTCAAAATGGACACCTCCAGCCGTCTGTCACTGAAGGTCATGACGCTGAATAACGCTCGTCAGAAAATCAATGACGTTCTGGGGAATCCGGTGGAAATTGGCATTGCGGTAACCTGGCAGATTGTTGACACAGCCAAGGCGGTGTTCAACGTGGACAATTACAAGGAATTTCTGTCACTGATGTGCGATACCGCATTGCGGGATATCGTCAGAATTTATCCGTATGACGTTGCCGATAATATCGACACGACTGGTGATGGCAAGGCGGATGACGGCAGCCTGAGAGGTTCCAGTACCATCGTGGCGCAGCGTATCAAAGATAAGATTCAGGAAAGTGTGAATGTAGCCGGCATTGAAATTCTGGATGCCCGTATCACTTACCTCGCTTATGCTCCGGAGATTGCCGCCGCCATGCTGCAGCGTCAGCAGGCTTCCGCTATCATCGATGCCAGAAAGATGATTGTGGATGGGGCTGTGGGAATGGTTCAGATGGCGCTGCAGAAACTGAAGGAAGACGAAATTGTCGATCTGGACGATGAGCGAAAAGCGGCCATGGTCTCCAATCTTCTGGTAGTTCTGTGTGGAAATAAGGACGCCCAGCCCATCGTCAATTCCGGCAGTCTGTATTGATGGCGGACAGTAAAAAACAGATTCCTCTGCGTTTATCGGCCAAACTTTATGAACAGATTGCGGCATGGGCTGAAGATGACTTCCGCAGTGTGAATGGTCAGATCGAATACCTGCTGACAGAATGTGTCAGACAGCGTCGAAAACACAGAAAGCTAACCGCAGAAGAGGATGATTCCTTTTCTGATGTGGAACAAAAGCAGGCATAATGAAGCATGATCCGATTCCTGTCAGGGAGATACGGAAAACAGGCAAAAACAATCAGCTCAGTCTGCACTTGACAGATTGGGCTTTTGTTATGTTATCGGATAAAGAAAATATTCTGGAGATGCCGCAGATTCCTTATTAACTCTTTGAAAAAACTAAAACACGTCGATCCTGTCATTCTTCATTTTTACCGCAGTTCCATTCGAACCTGATATGCTGATTGTCTGTTTCAGATTCAAAAGGACGCAGCCGGGTTTTCAGCCGCTTGAGATTCTTCACGGAATGACCTGAAAGCCTCTTGTTTTCAGCGTGGGAATCGCTTATGCTGAAGGGGAAAAAGGCTGGTTTGTTCTATGTGGATAGGAGGGGGAAAGCGTATGAAGACAAAGATCTGGATTGTATCGGCATTGTGGCTGATGAGCGGATGCTCATCCCCATCAGGACAACCGGTCCGGCAGGAGCCGGGAACGTCAGCCGCCATGACGGCCAACCCGAATCCGACTGCTGAAACTGAGCTCAGCCAGCAGATCAGCCGCGAAGAAGCGCTGGCAATTGCGTTGGACAAGGCCGGAATCAGCGAACAGGAACTTTCTTCAGTTCAGGTTGATCAGGATGAAGATCAGGATATTCCCATTTATGATATTGAACTGGAGACGGATTATGGCGACTATGATTTTGAGATTGCCATGGGGACAGGGCAGATGATCGGCGCGGATGTGGAAATCGATGAAGAATGGGTACGACGTCAGCCCTCGACTGCGATTTCAGACCAACAGGCTCGTCAGAAAATTCAGGCACTGATTCCGCAGGCAAAGGAAGAGGAGATCACTCTTCAGGAAGAGTCAGAAGATCAGCGGCCGCGATTGGAATGCCGCTATGAGGACGATCAGATTACCTTTGAATGCGAAATTGACCGGGAAACCGGCATCATGCTGGACTGGAATCTGGATACTCATCGATCCTGACGGCGATCCGACGCTGTTTTGAGCCGGGCCAGCTGCATGTAGTGCTTATACAAAATGCCGAATCGATAGAAATAACCCGGCTTCCATGGCTTGGCCTTGCCGCAGAAATGCAGGATGGCCGTATGACTCATCACCCAGTCGATATCCTGAACTCCACCGCTGCGCAGCAGGTAAGTCGAGTAATTGCGGGCATCGTAATTCCAGAGGGCATCATCCAGCGGCAGTATGCGCTCGCCATACAAAGCGTTCAGCACGTCCTGATCCGGCAGCACCAGCGATTGCGGATGTTTTTCAACAAAACGAAAAATCGGCTCGGGGGAAATCTCTTTCCGCGCCTGCTGCAAATCGATCAGCAGCACACCGGAATTAAAATACGCATGTTCCGTTTTCAGCCGAAGCCGGTTGACATTGTTGGAAAGCTCGGTTTTGCCGGTATGCGCCGCGGCGGCAAAAATTTTGCCCTGCATCGGCATTTCCCACAGAGGACGCAGCGAATTGATCACAAGAATATCCGGATCCAGATACAGTACTTTTTGAATTCGTTCTGGCAGCAGCACCGGCGCCAGCAGCCGGTAATACATTTCCCGCGGGTAGCGCTGACTGACCGGCGCATTGACAAACAGACTGTCCTCAACCGCAATCGGGCAGAAATCCATGCCGCAGCGATAGGCAAACCGTTCGATTTCCTGCAGGCAGTCCTCCGGCATCGAACGGTGAAGCAGCACAAGCTCAAAGTCATCTTCCGGATGATTGAGTGTGATGGACGTCAGCAGCACGGTCAGTGGTTTCACATATCCCTGATCCAAGGAAACCAGCAAAGTGATGCGATCTGAATGGGGTTTGGTTTTGGTCATGAATTTCCTCCTGCTCTGTTTTCTTCTTCTATTATACAGAGACGAAACGATCGGAACATGATCAAATCTGCCGCTTTGACTAAAAACAGCTCCCCTCATCGGCTCCAGGAAACAGCGGACACCAGGGAACAAGGCGGAAAGCCGCCGAAAAGATCAAGGAATGTCTGAAAAGCGGAACAGTGATCAGTTTCGCCGGCCCTGCCCGCAAAAGAAAAGAGAGACGACCCCGTATGGAATACCGCTTTCTGAAAATCTGAATCTTTCGATGCTGCATTTCATACAATCGCTCAGATCTACCGGAAAAGAAGAAAATCAGGAGGAAGGGGTGAACAGGAATGACAATACGAAAAACAGGAATCGGATGGCTGACGGCGCTGATGCTGATCAGCGGCTGTCAGAGTCAGGTAGCTTCGGACGATCCGTCTATCCATCAACAGGAAGCCGTCAGCGAGGTGATCATTCCGGCATCGCTGCTGGACTTTGCCAATACCGATATCGAAGAAAATGCCGAATCCGCCCGGGATTACTGTACGGAAGTCCGTCAGCAGGACGGCAATCTGATTCTGGTCGTTACCGAGGCACAGCGCAAGGCGCTGATTGAGATGAATCAGGAAAAAATTGATGATGTGATCCACGATGCAGTTCAGGCCAATCCGCTGTATTCGATCACAATCAACGAAGATTCGGATCAGATCATCTTTGCCTATGACGAACAGATCGACGGACTTCTGCAGGCCCGGATGCTGCTGTCAGTGACCACGCTTTCCGTATTCAATGACATGCTGCAGGGCGGCAGTACCGACTGGCACAGGGAAGTGGTGGTACGCAACTGTCATACCGGCAAGACGGTGGCCAGCGGAACCTTACCGGAACAGACGATAGCGTTCGATATGAGCGCCTGGCAGGCCAGTTATGAATAAACGGATTTCACGGCGGTGGGAAAAGGCGGAGACCCCACCGATCTGGCCCTGGATCGTTATGCTGCTTCTGATCGGGGTTACGCTGCTGTTACCGCAAAGCGGCACAGGAGGAATGCTGAAGGAAATCGGCATCGCTCTGGTGTTCTGCACAGCGGCGCTGTTTGTGATAGTGAAGGTGCTGCATAACCCTGAAAACAGCCGGACGATCAAAGGTCTTGTGCTGGGAATCGGTCTGGCTGTCAGTCTCTGGTGCGTTCACAAGCCGGTGCTGGATCTGCTCAGCGGTCCGGTCACAACCACCCTGTCCGACATTCAGATTCATCGCCGTGCCGGAGTGAATCTGTTTTCAAGGCATGTATTCCTGGTGGGCGAGACTCCTCAGGGCCAGCGGCTGCAGCTTGAGATTTCCGAGCAGGATGCGGATCGGCTGGCAGGCAGAAGCTCATTAACCGTAACCTTTTACCGCCGCTGCCGCCGCCTTGTTCACTATGAATTACCGGCAGAAAACCAGCGTGTTCACATGTCGGTTAAGTTTTGAAATATAAAAAAGCGATCGCAACCGCAGGATTCAGAAGGCCAATCGTTTCTGTTGATTTCCTGTTCGGTTGCGATCGCTTAGTTTTTGCACAGATGCTCAATGCGGGAATGAATACGGGAATAATCCGCCTCTTCACACAACAGCGTGAGCACATCGCCAGCCTGAATCACCGTATCGCCATGCGGAACGATTTCCTGATCATGACGCTGAATCGCCACGAGCAGTCCGCCGGAAAACACATCCAGATCGGACGGAGTTTTACCACAGATCATGGCGCCGTGACTGACCGGAATGTCAATCAGAACTTTCCGGGTGGACGCCGGCGCTTTTTCCTTGTCCAGCAGCCGGTCAAGGAGCAGATCGTAGACGGGCTGACAACGCAGAAGATCAACGGTGATGACCGCGGTCAGGGAGACTAGCGATAACGTCAGAAGATGTGAGAGACTGCCGGTCATCTCACTGATCAGAATGATTCCGGTTAACGGAGCGCGGACAATCGCGGCAAACAAACCTGCCATGCCGAGGATGACAAAATTGGCGGTAGCGACAGGAATTCCGCCAAGCTGCAGCCACTGACTGCAGATACTGCCGGCCACCGCGCCCAACACCAGCATCGGAAGAAAAATACCGCCGGGCGCTCCGGAACCGAAGCTGATCATGGAAAAGAGGAATTTGCCGGCAAACAACAGCAGCAGCGCCTGCCAGAGCTGATCACGGCAGACCGCTTCGACTAAGGCATGACCACCGCCCAGAAGCTCCGGAGCCACAACAAGCAACACCCCCGCCAGCAAAAACGGTACGATCAGACGCCAGCGCAGATCAGGAATTTTCGCATACAGCGTTTGACTTTTCCCGATGCAGAAAACATAGAGAGCCGCGATCAGTCCCAGCCCAATTCCCAAGAGCAGAATCGTCCAGTACTGATTCAGCGGCATCATCTGCAGACCGGAAAAATCAAAAACCGGTCCCAGACCAAACAAGGTGCTGGAAATGAAATCGGCGGTGATGGAAGCGGACATGGCCGACAAGAGCACATCGGTAGAAAAATTTTTGTGCAGTTCTTCCAGAGAAAACAGAACACCGGCCAGTGGAGCGTTGAAGGCCGCCGCCAGGCCCGCGCTGGCGCCGCAGGTGATCAGCATCTTCTCTTCCACCGGATTGCGGTGTGACAGCCGGGCAACCCCTTTGCCCGCCATGGCGCCCAGCTGAATGGAAGGCCCTTCCCGTCCCAAAGACAAGCCGGCCCCGATGGACAGCAGTCCGCCGGTCAGTTTCATCACCAGTACCCGCCACCATTTCTGGCTGATGGCGCCGCGCATTTCCGCTTCCACCTGCGGAATGCCGGAACCGCTGATGTAAGGCTCCCGCTTCAATAACGCCGCGACCAGCAGCGCTGTTGCCAGAAGAGCAGCCAGCACGATCAGCAGCGCTGCCGGATAGAGCGTCAGCCAATGTCCGACCTGTTCCCGCAATGTATCCGCCTGCTGAAGAAGCCAGCGAAACAGGACGCTCACCAGTCCGCCTGCCGCCCCTACGGCCGCTCCCTCAAGAATCAAAGCGTAACGAAAATCGCGAACCCGCTGCAGCATGCCCGCTGTCTGTTGTTTCTGTTTTTCCATTTTCCCACCCCGGATCTCTGTCGTCTTTACTGACTGAATAACACAAAGCTTTCCTATTATAGCACGAATGAAAATGGGAAGGAGAAAAGAAGTAGAACAAAATGGTGTCTGCGTTTCTGACTGCAAACCCACAGGTAAAAACAGCTGAACAAAACGAGCCTTCCCGCGGCGCAGCGCTTCCTGTATGCTGAAAATGAAAAACAAGGAGGATATCCAATGAAAACAAGAGAACTGGGACGCAGCGGATTGCGGGTTTCTGCCCTGGGCTTAGGTTGTATGGGCTTTTCTCACGCCTATGGTCCGGCCACAGAAAAAGAAAAGGCCATCCGGCTGATCCGTCATGCCTTTGATCTGGGATACACGTTTTTTGATACGGCAGAAGTGTATGGAACGCAGGACGATCCGCACGCCAATGAAAGCCTGGTCGGCGAGGCGCTGGAAGAGGTTCGCGATCGGGTCGTGATCGCAACCAAATTCGGCATTCATTTTGACAGAGAAAGCGGAAAAATCCCCAGCCCGCTGATCGCCGATTCCCGTCCGGAGGTCATCGTCCGCTCGGTAGAGGACTCGTTACGCCGGCTGCGTACGAAAACCATTGATCTGTATTTCCAGCATCGCATAGATCCGCGAGTTGAGCCGGAAACTGTCGCCTCGGTCATGAAAGATCTGATCCGTCAGGGAAAAATCCGCAGCTGGGGAGTTTCCGAAGCCAATGAACAGTACATTCGCCGCGCTCATGCCGTCTGTCCTATCGCGGCGGTGCAGAACCGGTATTCCATCATGGCCCGTCAGCATGAAGCGCTGTTTGACACGCTGCAGGAGCTGGGCATCGGCCTGGTTGCCTTTTCTCCGCTGGCCAACGGGTTTCTCAGCGGACGGTATGATCAGTCCAGCCAGTTTGATCAGAAAACGGACTATCGCAGCGCCATGCCGCAGTTCACTGCCGAAGCGCTCAGGCAGAACCGGCAGCTGCTGGAGCTGTTAAATGAGCTGGCCAGACGGAAACAAGCCACTCCGGCGCAGATTTCCCTGGCCTGGATGCTGGCCAAGAAACCGTGGATCGTACCGATTCCGGGAACCCGCAATGCTGCCCGCATGGCTGAAAACGCGGCAGCCGCCGCCATCGAGCTGAGCGAGGCGGAAATGGCCGAGCTGGAAAATCAGCTGCGGACGATGCCGATGTCTGAAGTCTACGGCGGAACCCGGCTGAAAGGGTAAAAGAGGACGGAATGAAAAAAGACAGGCTCCTGTGACATGACAAGGGAAAAGCGGAATCCTTGTCGTTCAAACAGGAGCCTGTCATATTCAGTACGATTTGTTGGTCAGTCTTCGATTCCCAGCACCTCGTCCACCGGCAGCGAAAGAATGATGCCATGCGCCTCCGTTTTTAAGCCGCAGGCTTCGCAGATCGCGCTCATGACCTGTTTTTTTCTGGTCCGCGGCACGACGATGATGACGATTGCCTGTTCGTCCTGCAGCGGGATACCAAAGTGCTGGATGACCTGTTCGCTGTTGCGGCGCAGACCTTTCATGACGGTTCCGCCTTTGGCGCCCGCCGTCCGGGCCGCCTCCACAACCTCGTCGCTGTATCCGGTTTTCACGGAGACCCAGATAATGGAGTATTCAGATCTTTCTTTTGTCTCAGTCATATCGTTTCTGATCCTTTCTTTGATAGTGGCTTCTGCCGCTTTTTGGGTGTCGCTGTTCAGCACGCTGAGCAATCCCCCCTGAATTCCGGTCAGCGGAAGGGTGAAGACGATGCCATGTCCTTTTTTGCGCAGAGAATCTCTGAGCTGCTCGAAGATGCGGGCGACGATGCCTTTCGGGAAAATGCCGATCGTTATCAGCCGCGCCGTTCCGCTCAGCCCAAACAGATCCAGCATTTCCGAAGGCGCGGTACCTTTGCAGCGGCATTGAAACCAGACAGGAACATGGTAGGAAGCAAACAGTTCTTCCAGCCTTTTTTTATCCTCTGTCCGGGTAATCAGCACAAGCATGCGCGGGTACAGTTTTTGTTCTTCCTGATACACAGCCATGATTACTCCTCCTCAAGATCGATTACGGTATCATCCGCAGACAGTTCGTTTGCGGACGCAAGATTTTTCGATTTATGGCTATAGATGATGCCCATGATCTGAATCGCGATCAGCGGCGCCAGCGCCACCAGCGCGACGATGCCGAAGGCGTCGGTAACCACGTTGCCGCCCACCGCGCTGCAGGCTCCCATGGCCAGCGGCAGCAGAAAGGTAGACGTCATCGGGCCGCTGGCAACGCCCCCGGAGTCAAACGCAATACCGACAAACACCGGGGGAACAAAGCGGGTAAACAACAGCGCCAGCGCATAGCCGGGAATCAGAATCCAGAAAATGTTGATGCCGGTCAGCACCCGGGCCATGGCCAGCGCCACCGCGCCGGCAACGCCGATGGACAGCGCGGCATTCATCATGGTGCGGGAAACCATGCCGCCGGTCAGCTCTTCTACCTGTTCATTGAGCACCTGCACCGCCGGTTCGGCCTTGACTATATAATAACCGATGACGATGCCGATGGGAATCAGAATCCACTGAGTCAGACCTCCGCCCAGTCCGTTGCCGATCAGATTGCCTACCGGCGCAAAACCGACGTTGACTCCGGTCAGAAACAAAATCAGACCGACAATGGTATACACCAGTCCCACGCCCATTCGAAACAGCTGGCGCGGCCGGTAGGTTCGGGTAGTCAGCTGAAAGACGACCAGTACCGCCACGACCGGCAGAATGCTCGTCAGCACCTCATGGGTATAATCCGGCAGAGCGCTGACAAATTCCCGGATGACATCGTAGGTGGTCGTCACGACCGGGATCTCGACCGCCGCATACACCGCATCGGTCGGATGATAGAAAATACTCAGCAGCAGCACCATCAGAATGGGACCAAGACTGCACAGCGCGACCAGACCGAAACTGTCGTTGGCGCTGTTTTTGTCGCTGCGGGCGGAAGAAAGACCGACGCCCAGCGCCATGATGAAGGGAACCGTCATCGGACCGGTGGTGACGCCGCCGGAATCAAACGCCACGGCGGTGAATTCTGACGGTGCGAAAAAGGCCAGCACAAACAGTCCGAGGTAGCCGACTAACAACAGCCGGGAAAGGTTGATGTGAAACAGAATCCGCAGAAACGCGATAACCAGAAACAACCCCACGCCTACAGCCACTGTCCAGATCAGCACCACATTGGGAATGGATGCCACCTGATTGGCCAGCACCTGCAAGTCCGGTTCGGCAAGGGTGATGAACACTCCCATGACAAAACAGACGAGGATGATCAGCGCAAGTCCGCTTTTCTTGACGAGATAACTGCCGATTCCCTGGCCAATCGGCGTCATCGACATTTCCGCTCCCAGCTGAAAAAACCCATCCCGACGATCAGCAGAAATGCGCCGGTCAGAAACAACGTCAGCGTCCCGACTTCCATCGGCACCAGCGTAATGCTGATAAGAAGCACGATGACGGTAATGGGCAGCACACTGGACAGCGATTCCTGAATCTTCTCTTTCAGTTTTTCATTCATAATCCGTGGATACGCCTCCTTTTTTTGAACACAGTCAGCGCCAGGCGGACCTGGTCATTCAGGGATGAAGCTGCTGTTGGTTCTGGCAGGCGATGCGGATAATCCGACGGGTAATCCGCAGGTATTCCGCGGCATCTTCCGGACCAAGCTGCTGAAGCAGGTCCGTCAGCATGGCGACCACCTGAGATCGCTTCTGTCGGATGAAGCTCAGTCCCTTGTCCGTAATCGAAACGATGGTCTGACGGCAATCCTGCGGATCCGGTGTTCTTTCAATCAGCTCCATCGCTTCCAGATGATTCAAAAGCGCGGCGATGCGAGCCGAGCTGACCGCCATTTTCCGGCTCAGCTCTTTCGGATAAGCCTTTTTCCCATGCGCCATCAGATAATTCAGGGCGAAGAAAGATCCTTTGTCCAGACCGGACATTCCGCGGTTCAGCGCGGAAGGATGCAGACTTTCCTGAAGATCAATCAGGCTTTCAGCCAAAACATGATAATTCATTTCAATCCCTCAATTGCTAACAATGTTAGTGATTATAAAGGAGAAATGTGATGATTTTGTGAAAATAAGAGAAGGGGGAAGTTTTCTTGCGGCAGGCATCAGGATTGTTGGGGGAAAACAGCGTCAACAAGAACAGAAAAGGCGGTTTCGCCGGATCGGACATGGAAAAAGGCGACAGCCTGTCGCTGCCGCCTGATTGGTTTGGTTTTGCTTTGCTTACTGTGCTGCCTGCTGCAGGCAATCCGCTACCGCATCCATGATCCGGTTGGAAGTCAGTGTTGCACCAGACTGAACGTCAACATCCGCAGAGTTGGCTTCCACGATCGCTGCCGGAATCTTTTCCAGCGCTTCGGCCGCGATGCTTTCTGTTTCCGCCTGTTCCGTGATCGTTACCGCAGCGATCTTGCCGTCTGTGATCGTGACCTGTACGGTCATCGGTCCGGACTGTCCGTCAACGGTAGCCGTGTAATCCCCATCAGTCAGCGGTGTGCTCATATCGAAACGGGATTCCGTTTCCGTCGCCGCGTTGACAAACAGCGATTCATCAAACAGGTTGCTGGCCGGGCTGACAGTGTAATCGGTAGCCAGCGTATCGCTCATGACCGTTCTGCCGGCAATGCGTCCGAAGGTGATCGGACCCATGACGCCAGTACCGCCGGATACGAATTTGCCCCAGATACCGCCGACGACTTCGCCTGCCGCATACAGTCCCGGGATCACGTTGCCGCTTTCATCCAGAACATGGGTGGAGGTATCGGTCGTGATGCCGCCCAGCGTCATGACGACCAGCGCCTTCAGCGGGATGGCGTAGTACGTATCGCCTTCGATGGTGTTGATGCCCAGGTTGTAGGAGTTGGTTCCTACTTCCGCCGGGTCATAGCTGCGTCCGAATTCATCCGTTCCGCCCGCTTCGACCGCCGCATTGTAGTCCGCAACAGTCTGTACGAGGTTTTCTGCCGGAACGCCGATCTTCTCCGCCAGCTCTTCCAGGCTGGAAGCGCTCTGTACCAGCTGCTGAGCACGTCCGTTTTCACCGAAATACAGATCGAACATCGTCGCGCCGCCTGCGGCTCTGAGATCTTCTACAATCTTGTCAGTGAAGATATCGTACTGAACCGCACCTGGCTGTTCTTCCAGCGCGACTTCACGGACATCGACCTGATCTTCCTGTTCGTTGACGAACCGTTCGCCATTCTGATTGACGCAGATGCCGCCGGTCTTCCAGGTGTAGGTCGAGCCGATCGTACCGCTGCGCTCACCGGTCTGAACGCCCATCGGGAACGTCGGGATGTAGCTCATGTTGGTTTCATCAATCCATCCGCCGACTTCCTGCATCATCCGCAGGCCTTTGCCCATGGAAGTCGTGGAGCTCAGATAACCGGCGCCTTCCGCCGCGTATTTTTCAATCAGATTGAAGTTGCCGCTGTAGCCGCCGGTCGCCATGATGACGCCCTTGCTGGCGGTGTAAAGCACGGTGCTGCCGTCTTCCGCCGTTGCCAGAACAGACAGAACCTGTCCCTGATCGTTGGCAACCAGCTTTGTCGCTTCGGTGTTGTAATCGATCGTGAAGTTATCCAGCGTTGCCAGATAGGTATCGAGAACTTCGTGCGCCGCCGAAGAATACTTCGAGGAATCGTCCGGTCTGGCCTTGTAGGTTCTCTGTACGGAGTACAGCTGATGTTCCGGCGCGAAGACCGCCTTGCAGCCGTTCTGTTCGGTGAAGGTGTTGTCGCTCAGGCCGTGTTCCAGCATCCATTCAAACATCGGGGTATCTTCCTCGACGAAGGTTTTGATCATCTCCTGGTTGCCCAGCTGAGCACCGTTGTTGTAGATATCCTCTTCATAGGATTCAAAGGAATCTTCGATACCGCATTCCGCCTGCAGCGAAGTGTTGGCCGCAGACATGGAACCGCTGGTCAGATTCAGATTACCGCCGGTACGGCTTGTCTGTTCAACGATAATGACACTTTCAGCGCCGTTATCCACCGCGCTGATCGCTGCCGACAGACCCGCTCCGCCAGCTCCGACAATGATGACGTCCGCGCTCTTTTCCGCATCGGCCGTGACATCGGTGGTCGCGCCGCCGTTGTTTTCTTCAGGCTCGGTCGTGGTAGTCGTCGTGCTGCAGGCAGTCAGCGAAGACAGCACCAGCAGGCCGCAAGCCAGAAGTGCTAAAACTTTTTTCATTTCATTTTTCCTCCCTTATCTATCATGATAAAGTTTATCCAAAAAATCACAAGCCAGAAAACAATCTTCTTTTTAATGAATTCATAACCTGTGGATGAAAGAAACGCTGAAAATGGGAATATGACGCCTTTTTTCAGAAAAAAACGCAACAGGAGCCTGTTCAGCCAATCCGCAGACAGGGGTGTAAACCTGAAAGTATAAAGAGAAAAACCAACGGAGAATTCTCTGTTCTGGAAAAATCCGGTATGCTTGGATTAAAGGAAGGGAGCGGGGAGAGTGAATATGACCAAAGAGAAAAGACCGGTAACGATCTGCCATATGCTGACGTCGCTGAACGGGAAGATCGACGGAGAATTTATGAGTCATCCGGACGGTCAGCTTGCCCGTCAGCATTACAATCGCATTCGCAACGAGTTTCAGTGTGAGGCCGTCGTCTATGGCCAGGTGACGATGAAGGGCGGTTATGCCAGCGGTGTCCGGAAAGTGGCGGAATCAGAAACGCCGCTGAGTCATCCCCAGGATTATCTGGCCTGTACCGACACGGATCATTACATCGTTTCCCTGGATCCGCAGGGAACGCTGTGTCTGCCGCACGGATGGATTGAGCGCAAGGGCCGTCCGGCCGCTCATGTCATTCAGGTGCTGAGTCCGCAGGTTTCCCAGCAGTATTGCGATCAGCTGCGGCGAAATCAGGTTTCGTATCTGATTCTGCCGCAGTACGAATGCCGCACGCTGCTGAGTCGTCTGGCGCAGAGCTTCGGCATTGAACGGGTGTTGATTGCCGGGGGCGGCATCACGGACAACTCGTTTCTGCAGCAGGGGGTACTGGATGAGCTCAGCCTGGTTGTGGCGCCGGTTGTGGAAACCTGCCGCAGCGCTACCACGTTTGAAACGATGAATCCGCAGCCGGATCAGCCGCAGGGACTGCAGCTGAAACAGGCCGTCGCGCTGGAAGGCGGCGCGGTCTGGCTGCGTTATCAAAGGAAGGAGAAATGATAATGGAAACTCTTGAAAGTCTGGCGGCATTGCGCCAGGATCATCCGGATCTGGCAGAGATTCTGGAACGCTTCATCCTCACAGAGGTCAGACCCTTTGGCAGCCTGTCGCCCGTTGATCGGGATCTGGCCGTCATCGCCGCGCTTCTGGGAAGCCAGAGTATTGATCTGTTTGAAACGATGGCAGACGAAGCGCTCAGCCGGGGTGTGGAACCGCGGATGATTCAGGAGGTCGTCTATCAGGCGACCGCTTATCTGGGCATTGGCCGCGTCTATCCGTTTCTGAAGCGGCTGAGCGCCTGTTTCAAGCGTCGGGGTGTGAGCCTGCCGCTGCCTTCGGAAACGACGGTGACCCCGCAGCAGCGTTTTGAAAAAGGATTGGATCTGCAGGTGGAACTGTTTGGCGAACAGATGCGTGACCGCATTCATGGTGAACCGAAAGATCAGAATCACATTCAGCGCTGGCTGGCGCAGAACTGTTTCGGCGATTACTATACCCGCAAGGCGCTGATGCATCCGCAGCGGGAAATGATCACGCTGTGCTTCCTGTTGTCTCAGGGCGGTTGCGAAAGTCAGCTGAAAGGTCATGTGCAGGGCAACCTGACAGCGGATATCCGCAAAACGCTCCTGAATCTCTTTCAGAACCGTCAGCAGCGTTTTTTTCTGTTGGCATGATGCCGGATATAGGTAGAAAAAAGCTCTTCTTTTTTCTCGTTCAGCAGGACAGCTTTTACCGTTGTGGAGCCGACATCAATACCCAGACGGATGCTCCGATCTTTTTTGAATGTCATCGTTTTCTCTCCCTATGTGTTTCAATGAACAGTATGTTTTATAAGAGGTTTACAGCGGAATGTCAAGAAAAACAATGTTTTTTTTCTGTTCTGTTTTCCAGCTGAATGAAAACCGGATTCTGTTTTTCACAGAGCGATCGGAACAAAGAAAAAGCGGGATACTCGCTGCGGATAGCGGGGCTGTCTTTACCGCAGAAGTCATAGACTCCAGCGGCTGATACGAACAATAAGTCTAATTTATAGATAAATAAATATACCTTATAAATTAAAAACTGTTATTAGACTTCCGGCCAAAAGTGCGTTAGACTGTGATAGTGTAAGCGCTAACAGCGTGGAGGAGGAAGAAAATGAAGAAACTTACTGCACTTCTGGCGGCAGGTCTGCTTTGCCTTTCGGCACTGTCCGGCTGCAGTCAGAGTCCGGCGGCAACTGAAAACACGCCATCGCCGTCGCCGGCTTCAGAAACCACGACGATGCGGGTGGCGACCTGGAACATTGACTCCAAGGCCCATCCGGACATCAAACAGATGTCCAATATCATTCATGATCTGGGAATTGAAATCATGGGCTTCCAGGAAATCGATATTCTCAATGGCAGAAATGATTACGACATGGCGGCGGATTTCGTCAACGAGAATTATCCGTACGTTCATTTCGCCAAGGGACGGGATTTCTCGGACGGCTATTTCGGAGTAGGAACGACTTCGGCGCTGGAATTCCAGGAAATCAGCTCCATTCCGATTGAAAGCACCGGCAGCCGCGCGACCAAAACGCTGGAGCGGGTTGTGATCGAGAAAGAGGGCAAGCAGATCGCTTTCTACGTTACGCATACGAGCTGGGAAAACAATGATCTGCGCCGCCGTCAGTTTGCGGAAATCATCGAACGGCTGAATTCCGATCCGACGCCGTACAAGATTCTGGTTGCGGATTTCAACGCGGATCAGAGCCTGTATGAGTACGACATGTTCAAGGATAATTACAACATTGCCAACGGCAAGGACGGCGTCTGGTTTGACACGTTTAACGGCGAAGACGAGACGATGAAGGTGATGACGGTCGACAACATCATCACGACCAAAAACATCACGATTACCGATGTGGGAACCTATCATTCCGATATGGCGGATCATGATCTGCTGTGGGCGGATATTGAGCTGCTGGATGAGGAAGCGACGATGGTGGAACATGATCGGGCGCTGGGACAGGATGTCACCGCGACCTCGACAGCGGAAGGATCTCATCCATACAACATGATTGACTGTGACGATACGACAGTCTGGCAGTCCGGCGAAGGGGCTCAGCAGATCGTGCTGACACTGGACAGACCTTACGACGCACAGTGGCTGGAACTGGTCTGGGGCGACAGCGCGCCGGAGCATTTCACGGTGGAAACTTCAGTGAACGGCGTGGACTATCAGCCGGCAGGAGAAGGCGATAGCCAGACGACGCAGATCGCTTTGGAAGGCGAAGTGAAGACAGTCCGGCTGAGCGTTGAGGAAACCGAAGGCGGCATTGCCATCGCGTCGATGAAGCTGTATGGCGACTGGATCGTACCGACCGTCAGTGACGAGGCTAATCTGCTGGAAAACGGCGATATGGAAGGTGAGGACGGCTGGACCTTCACCCAGGCGGAAAGTGAGACCGACGCGCAGTATGAATTTGTCATCGAAGCGGATGCGCAGGGCAATCATGCGGCCAAACTGACCAAAACCGGCGCTGAGGAAGGCGATGGCGCCATCGAGCAGACGGTGGCTGTAAAGCCAAACGAGCGCTATCAGCTCAGCTTCCGTCACAAAAGCGATACGCTGACCTCTGCAGCATTCCAGTATGAAATCACTCAGCTGGACGCGCAGGGCAACGCCATTGATACACATGAAGCGCTGCTGACAGACAACCTGAACATGAGCGCCGAATACCGTGAATTTGACTACAACTTCATCACCTCGGCACAAACCGCCTCGATCCGGGTCGCACTGCATGTTCTTGGCGGCGAGGGAAGCCTGTGGCTGGATGATGTCTGCGTGAAGGAAGTGGTTCCGACCGAAAACGTCTATCTGACGGCAGACAAGACGACGCTGGCGGTCGGCGAAACGGCCGAACTGAGCGTGCGTGTCGAACCATCAACGGCCAATGACATTCAGATGCACTGGGTATCTCAGGATGAAAGCATCGCGTCAGTGGACGAAAACGGAATCGTTACGGCCAACGGCAGCGGAAAAGTGCTGGTCGGACTGGTCAGCGACAGCGACCTGATTGCGGAAAGCTACCTGCTGATCACGGTAGAATAAAAGAACAGAAAAAAGGTGTTGTTCACACCGGGAAAACAGGATCGTCTCTAAGAAAAACAGGCATGATTTTTGCTGAGGTTAGATAGCGATACTTTTTACATCTACCATGTTGCGGCGGTCATGGTTGACAACTTGCGTCGGCTCCTGCTCGGT
>CAJFOC010000046.1 GCA_904395815.1 uncultured Holdemania sp. | reverse complement strand
TCAAATCGGCTTTGTCATACAGCCTTTTATATTCCCCACAGAGAGCCTAAAAAAGAGCTGTTTTAGGGATTTAATATCTAAAATTGCTCATATTTTGATATTTATTTCCCACTTTGAGTTTATTAAAGTTTTTCATTTTTCAAAATAGGTAGTTTGTCAACACTCTGAAACAGACTGACACCTCATGATGTCAGTCTGTTTTTTTAACTGAAACGTTAACTGTCTGTCTGCCCTTTCCCTATGAAACATTTTTCACTTGAACTGATTTACAGGAGAGCGTATAATTGTACCGTCATAAAGAAAGGAACTCAAGTTTATGAATTCTAAAAACTCATCGGCAACTTCTCCGATTCAGTTTATTTTTCGTATCTTCCAGGGAGCTCTGATCGGATTGGGCGCCGTATTGCCAGGGATTTCCGGAGGCGTGCTGGCCGTCATTTTCGGTATCTACAAACCGATCATGGAACTGTTATCCAACCCGTTGCGCAATTTCAAATCGCATGTTCCTCCGCTGATTCCTGTTATTCTCGGTGTGGGTATCGGCTTTCTGGGCATTGCCAACATCCTTTCCTTTTTCCTGGAGCGCTATCCGGATCCTTCCATATGTCTGTTCATCGGTCTGATCATCGGCATGTTTCCGTCGCTGTTTCGAGAGGCAGGCGAACAGGGCCGCAACCGCAATTCTTTCATTTCGCTGGTTGTCTGCATGGTTGCCGTGCTGGCGCTGCTGGTCACATTGCGGGTCACCTCTTTTGAGGTTACGCCCAACTTCGGCTGGTATCTGTTCTGCGGTTTCTGTCTGGCACTGAGCGTGATTGCGCCGGGAATGAGCTTCTCAACGCTGCTGATGCCGATGGGACTATATACCCCTTTTGTGAACGGAATCGGTCATTTTGATCTTTCAGTGCTGATTCCAGGCGGCATTGGCGCGCTGATCACCGTAATCTGTCTGGCCAAAGCCATCAACTCGCTGTTTGAGCATCATTACTCAATTGCGTTCCACGGTATCATCGGGATTGTCATCGCCGCTACGATCATGACGATTCCGGTATCCGGATTCACAACTCTTTCCTCAGTGGTGATCAATCTGATCTGCGCTGCTGTCGGCGTGATCATTGCCCTGGCTCTGGATCGATTCAACCGCCGTTTTGAAACGGAAAAATAGCTGAAAAGTGCCGCGATCCCGCGGCTTTTTTTATCCAATACACCGATATCAGAAAAAAGGGAGAACGTTTCGGATACTCCGAAATTCTCCCTGTTGTTTCATTGATTACAGCAGTCCTACCCGACGATAGATATCATCGACATGCTTGAGATGATAGGAAGGATTGAAGCATTCATCAATTTCTTCCTTACTCAGCAGTTCCGTTACCCTAGGATTGGCTTCCATCAGTGAACGGAAATCGATCTTTTCATTCCAGGAGCGATTGGCATTCGGCTGAACAAGATCGTAAGCTTCTTCCCGGGACATCCCCTTCTCAATCAGCGTCAGCATGAAGCGCTGCGAGAAAATAACACCATAGGTTTTATAGATGTTGCTGAACATGTTGTCTTCAAACACGGTCAGCGTCTGCAGAATGCCCGTAAACCGGTTCAGCATGTAATCGAGCAGTTCCGTCGCATCCGGAGCCATGATCCGTTCTGCACTGGAATGAGAAATGTCTCTTTCATGCCACAGCGCAACATCTTCATAACTGCTCATCATGTATCCACGCAGAATCCGGGCACAGCCGCACATGTTTTCCGATCCGATCGGATTGTGCTTATGCGGCATGGCGCTGGAACCCTTTTGTCCCTGGCGGAAATATTCTTCCACCTCGCGCACTTCCGTCCGCTGCAGATGACGGATTTCGGTTGCCATTTTTTCAATGGAAGTTCCGATCAGCGCCAGCGTCGCAAAATACTGGGCATGGCGATCCCGCTGGAGAACCTGTGTTGAAATGCTGGCAGAATGAATTCCCAGCTTTTCACAGACATAATCCTGTACAAAAGGCGGCGTATTGGCAAACGTGCCAACCGCACCGGAAATTTTACCGGTTTCCACCATGGCGGCAGCATCTTCAAAGCGCTGCAGATTCCGCTTCATTTCCTCATACCACAGGGCAAATTTCAGACCGAACGTCGTGATTTCAGCATGGACGCCATGGGTTCTTCCCATGATAGGCGTGTCTTTGTATTTCAGTGCTTTTTCCCTGAGCACCTGCTGAAAACGATGCAGATCTTCTCTGAGAATCGCGTTAGCCTGTTTGTACAGATAACCGTAAGCCGTATCCACCACATCGGTAGAAGTCAGGCCGTAATGAACCCATTTGCGTTCTTCTCCCAGCGTTTCCGATACGGCACGGGTAAACGCGACGACATCATGACGGGTCATTTTTTCAATTTCGTAAATACGATGAATGTCAAAGGAAGCATTTTTCCAGAGAGCTTCCACATCGCTTTTGGGAATTTCGCCCAGTTCGCTCCAGGCCTCGCACGCCAGCAGTTCCACCTTCAGCCAGGCTGCAAACTTGCTTTCTTCACTCCAGATTGAGCGCATTTCAGGACGGGAATAACGTTCTAACATGGGGTTCCTCCTCTACTGTTTGGTCTTGATAATACTCTGAAAGCTGAACAGGGCGGTCGGATATTTTCCGCTGAAACAGGAAAGACAGAGATCCCGCGCCCCGATCGCCTGACGCATCTGATCCATCGTCATGAATCTGAGCGAATCTGCGCCGATGTATGCACACAGCTCGCTGACGCTCATTCTGGCACTGATCAGTTCCTCATAGGTTGAGGTATCCACTCCGTAAAAGCACGGGCTGATGATCGGCGCGGAAGCAATCCGAACATGAACTTCGGTTGCGCCGGCATCCTTCAGCAGCTGAACAATCCGGCGGGAAGTCGTTCCGCGCACAATGGAATCATCCACCATGATAACCCGTTTTCCGTCAACCACGCTGCGGATCGCGCTCAGCTTCATGCGAACTCCGTTTTCACGCTGCTTCTGAGTCGGCTGGATGAACGTTCTGCCGACATACCGGTTTTTGATCAGGCCTGTTTCATAAGGCAATCCGCTCTGTTCACTGTAGCCGATCGCAGCGGACAGGCTGGAATCCGGAACACCGATAACGATATCCGCTTCCACCTCATCATCAGCAGCCAGAATCTGTCCGGCCAAACGCCGGCTGGTGTGAACATTCACTCCGTCAATGATGCTGTCCGGGCGGGCAAAATAGATGTATTCCATCGCACACATCTTGTACTGAATCTGATCCGTATAATGAAAGCTCTTCAGCCCGTCGGAGGCGATACGGACTACTTCGCCCGGTTCAATATCACGGATGAATTTGGCGCCGACAATATCAAAAGCGCAGGTTTCCGAGCTGATGCAGTAACCATCTTCCAGATAAGCCAGCGCCAGCGGTCTCAGGCCGTTCTTATCCCGAACCGCATACATGCAGTCTTTGGTCATGATGATAAAGGCAAACGCCCCTTCCAGCCGGTTGCAGGCCTTCATGATTTTTTCAACGAAAGTCCCCTTTTCTTTCTGAATCAGATGCAGAATGATTTCGCTGTCACTGCTGCCCTGGAAAATGCTGCCCTGATTTTCCAGTTCTTCCTTCAGTTCGTGGGCATTGACAATCTGACCGTTATGAACCGCCGCAAAATGTCCGGTATGCGCACGAACCATGATCGGCTGCACATTTTCAATTTCATTGCCGCCCTCGGTGGAATACCGCACATGACCAATCGCGTGGATTCCTCCCAGCCGGGCAATCGTTTCATTATTGAAAACTTCAGTGATCAGTCCCTTCCCTTTAACGCAGGTAATGGCCTGACCGTCGCTGGCAGCGATCCCCGCCGCTTCCTGGCCGCGATGCTGCAGCGCATGCAAACCAAAATAGGAAAGAGAAGCGGCGTCGGTCACATGATAGACTCCGAACACGCCGCATTCCTCATTGATCTTTCCGGTCAGAAAATAATCCTTTTCCAGAATCATAACGCTGCTTCCCGCTCACTCAGGCGATGATAGATTTCCTCGTACGCACCGATGACATCGCCCATATCTCTTCTGAAACGATCCTTATCCAGCTTGCGGTTGGTTCCCTTCTCCCAGAACCGGCATGTATCCGGAGAAATTTCATCCGCCAGCAGAATTGTACCGTTTTGATCCTTGCCGAATTCCAGCTTGAAATCAATCAGCCGGACATTAACCTGATCGAAAATTTCTTTCAGCGCTTCATTGACTTGCGAAGTGATCGCATAAATCTGGTCCAGCTCTTCCCGGGTCGCAAAGCCCAGCCCAATCGCATGGGTATCGTTGATCATCGGATCTCCGAGATCATCATTTTTATAACAGATTTCAAATACCGGCTCTTTCAGTTCGGTTCCTTCTTCAATACCGAATTTTTTGGCCATGCTGCCAGCAACCACATTGCGGACAATCACTTCCAGCGGAACAATACTGACCTTACGGCACAGCTGATCCCGGTCATTCAACGTCTTGACCCAATGGGTCTTGATTCCCCGGCGATTCAGTTCTTCAAACAACATTGTCGTAATTTTGTTGTTGAGCACGCCCTTATTGCTGATACTGTCTTTTTTCAGTCCATTGAATGCGGTAGCGTCATCCTTGTAGTGAATCACGACCAGTTCCGGATCATCCGTTGCGTAAACCTGCTTGGCTTTTCCTTCATACATCATGGCTCTTTTTTCCATTTGAAATCCCTTCCTTTTCTCTCATGCTTTCGCCAAAATAAAAAACATATTGTACACCTACAATATGCACCTGAAAAACCCCTACTCAAAAATCAGCCGCTGAACTGTGCCTTTCTTCATAAGAGTTCCTCCCTTAAACAAGGTTTCGGCTATCTCCTTTTACTGCTCATTTATATAAATGGGGGAAAAGGTTACTTGTAGTCCACACATAGGCCAGTGGGTAGATACGTGTCAGCCGAAATTTGACACCTATACAAGTAAGGCAATTCCGTCTTCCGGAATTACAGCTATATCATACACTCCTTCCCGTATCTTGACAACCTATTTTTGTCCATAAATATAGAAAAAATGAATCCTTTTTATCTTTTCTGCATGATGTCATTTTATCTCCAACATCGAAACTGAAAAACGTTAATCTCTGTCACAGATTGTTGTCACGGCGCCATCTGTGAATCCTGTCTCCATAATCAGACCCGTTCAGTATCCTCTTCATTCTCTGTGTCCTGTTGGGTAAGCGGCAAATCCCGGGATGGGATTACATCTTCCGGTCAGATAGCATCTTCCATGAAATCATCCGGCTGTTCGTCTTCCTCGATATGATAATTCACAGAAAACAGATATACAGATTTTTTTGCAGAAACCTCCGGCTTAGGATTATAATCCTTTAGTTTTTCAAGGTTATTATACTGCTTGATCCAGTTTTTTAGAGTAGAAGATGAAGGAATGTCATATTGAATCGCCAGATCCAAGGCTGATCCTTCTCCGCTGAGATAAGC
>CAJFOC010000045.1 GCA_904395815.1 uncultured Holdemania sp. | reverse complement strand
TTTTTTAACGTGGCACCAGTCCGATCGCAAAACGTGTTCTTCGGCGAAAGATCAGAAAAATACGCGTCGTCAGTGTAATCAGCGTCAGCAGATTGTTCATGGTTCGCCTCCTTCTGTTCACCTTGTATTGTACAGAACTGAGACGGCGGGAACCATGGATTTTGCTGACAGGAGAGTGACACTTTTGTAAGACGGGGATTTTTTCTTTCCGGTTGATTTTCCAGGGATCGGTAATGTTTTTCTGAGGTCGGAAATGCAGTCTGTTTTTTCCGCTTTGTCCGCCGTCTGACCGTCGGATTTCAGTCTTCTTTAGAAAAAATCCATCAGAATTCAATCTGATGGATAGCAACGATCATGCCCTTGTCCGTCAGGGGCTGATCGTTTTTTTGTTTATACCTGCTGAAGCAGGGCCAGCAGCCGATCTGCCGCTTCCTGTATGGACAGGGTTTCCGCCTGCTGGGCGGTTCTCAGTTTCAGTTCTACCTGACCTTCACTGATCTTGCGGCCTACGGTGATCCGTACCGGGACTCCGATCAGATCCATATCCTTGAATTTGACGCCTGGACGTTCATCTCGGTCATCCAGCATCACATCTACGCCGCGGCTTTGCAGCTGCTGATACAGCTGTTCGGCAGCCTGCATCTGATCGCTGTCTTTAGTGGAGATGACGACGATCGCTGCAGATACCGGCGCCACCTGAACAGGCCAGCACAGACCGTGTTCATCGTGATACTGTTCAGCCAGGGCTGCCATACAGCGGCCGATGCCGATGCCATAGGATCCCATCCATACCGGATTCAGCTTGTTCTGCTGATCGAGGAATTCCAGATTCATCGCTTTGGAATACTTGGTTCCCAGCTTGAACGTATTGCCGATCTCGATTCCTTTTTTGAAAACAATCCGGCCGCCGCAGACAGGGCAGGTATCGCCTTCGGTGATCTGGCGGACATCGGCGGTATAATCGGCCTGGAAATCTTCCAGATTGACGTGAATCGCATGATAGCCGGTCTTGTTGGCGCCGGTGATGAAATTGGCCATGTGGGTGATTTCCTGATCCATGATCAGCGGACATGACAGTCCGATCGGTCCGGCAAACCCTATCGCGGCGCCGGTGACTTCCACCACCGTCTGCGCGTCGGCCAGTTCGATCTGAGCGCCGTTCATCAGCTTGAGTACCTTGGTTTCATTGACTTCCCGGTCGCCGCGAACCATCACCGCTACCGGCTTGCCGTCGACGCGATAGATCAGCGTCTTGACAAAGCGGTCGGCTGGCTCGTTCAGAAAGCGGGTGACTTCCTCGATTGTTCTGGAATGCGGCGTTTCCACGATTTCTGTCGGCAGATGCGCTTCATCGCAGTCGTTCATCGTATCCTGGCAGGCGGCGACTTCCAGATTGGAGGCATAGGAGCACTGATCGCACAGGACAAGAACATCCTCGCCGATATCGGTGACAGCCTGGAATTCCTCCGACAGAAGACCGCCCATGACGCCGGTATCCGCCCGGACAATTTTATAATCCAGCTGCATCCGGTCAAACGCATTTTTGTACGCATCAAACATTTTCTGATAGGAGACATCCATTCCCTGGGCATCCCGGTCAAAGGAATAGGCGTCTTTCATGATGAACTCGCGTACCCGGATCAGTCCGTAACGAGGACGCGCCTCGTCGCGAAATTTGGTCTGAAACTGGAAGATGTTGAACGGCATGTCTTTGTAGGAACGGATTTTCATCGCAGCGGCGGCGGCAAACAGTTCTTCATGAGTAGGACCGAGAACGTACGCTTTGCCAGCCCTGTCCGTCAGGGAAAACATGCTCTGACCGAAATTGTCGCGGCGGCCGGAAGCAACGTAGACCTCTTCCGGGATCAGCGCCGGCATCAGCAGTTCCTGACTGCCGGCATTTTCCATTTCCTCACGGATGATGCGTTCGATCTTCATCAGCGTTTTATACCCAAGGGGAAGGTACATGTAGACTCCTGCCGAGCTCTTCTTGATCATGCCCGCGCGGACCAGCAGATTGCCGCTGTCGGAATCCTCATCTTTTACATTCTCTCGCAGAGTGTAAAAGAAACTTTGACTTAATTTCATAACACTTCTCTCCTTCTTACTGAACAGTCGCATTGATTATACCACAGAAAAGCGCTGAATCCATCGCTGTCTTGTCGATTTTTCAGTTGCCTGAAAACAGGCGGAGCCGGCATAAAGTGAAAGGGAAGGGAGGGGAACGATGAAGCTGAATGAACTGAAGCCGGGCCAGTCGGCGATGATTACCCGCATATCGCTGCCTTCAGCGCTGAAAAAGCGGCTGGAACCACTGGAATTGCGAATCGGAGCGGAAATTGAAATGATCCGGGTGGCGCCGCTGGGCGATCCGGCTGAATATCGCTGCGGCGGTTCGCTGATCGTTCTGCGCCGCGCTGACGCCCGACAGATTGAGGTCGCGGTGCAGAAGCGATGATCACCGTCGCTTTTGTCGGCAATCCCAACTCAGGGAAAACCGCCTGGATCAACGCGCTGTCTCATGCCGGCTTTCAGGTCGGCAACTGGCCTGGGGTGACGGTGGAGAAACGGGAAGCTGAGGTATGCTGGCAACAGATCCGGATCCGGCTGATCGATCTGCCGGGGATTTACGATCTGAATGAAACCGGCAATGAGGAACGGATTACCGTGAATTTTCTGCGTCAGGAACGGGTTGACTGCCTGATCAATGTGCTGGATGCGACCAATCTTCGCCGGGCGCTGTTATTGACGATGAAACTGCGGTTATTGCAGATTCCAATGGTTCTGCTTCTGAATTTCTATGATGAGGTCGTGCGCGGGGGGATGGACATTAACGCGGCGGCGATCGCCGAAAAACTGCGTTGTCCGGTCTTGTGTGTCAGCGCGCTGCGCCAGAGTGATTTTCAGCGGGTGAAAGCCTGTGTTGTGCAGCAGCTGCACAGCCGGTTTGAAGGTTATTGGCCGCTGTTACCGGAACCGCTGCAAACCCAATGGCACGAGCATCTGCGTCTTCTGCAGCTGGCCAGCCCCTTTGCCAGGGAGTCAGAGCTTCTGGCGCAGGCCTGCCGGCAATTTCAGCATGAACAGCCGCAGCAGTTTCAGCAAATGATATGGGAAAACGTGGATAGTCTGATGCGCCATGTCCGTCAGGATCCGCACCGGACGCTGGCCAAAACAAGCCGGATCGATGCGGTGCTGCTGCACAGAGTCTGGGGATTGCCGCTGATGCTGGGGATGAGTCTGCTGCTGATGATGTGGATTTACAACGGCAGCGCTCCTTATGTCAGCTGGCTGAATCAGCTGACGCTCTGGCTGCAGCAGGGATTGCGAATTCTTCTGCAATCTGCTTCGGATACGCTGGTCAGTCTGCTCTGCGAGGGGGTTGTCGGCGGGGTTGGCGGCGTGCTGAGCTTTGTTCCGCTGATGGCCTTTCTCTATTTCGCGCTGGCTGTGCTGGAAGAAAGCGGATATCTGGCGCGGATCGCCTTTCTGATGGATCGTCTGATGAAACCTTTCGGAATCAGCGGAAGGGCATTTGTCGCGCTGTTATTGGGATTGGGATGCAATGTGCCGGCCATCATGGCGACAAGGATGATCGAAGAACCTCGTCACCGCAGAAAAACAGCGCTGATCGTTCCATTGATCAGCTGCGGCGCGCGGCTTCCGGTGTACCTGCTGTTTGCGGCGGCCTTTTTCCCCGGGCAGGGGGCGTGGGTGTTGTTTGCGCTGTACGGACTGAGTCTGAGCGGGGCGTTGACTTTGTCGATGATTCTGACCCGTCATGACCATGATCCGCAACCGTGGATGCTGCTGGAATTGCCGGTCTATCGACGGCCGGTATTGAACGTGGTGCTCAATAAGGTTCGCCGTCAGGTCGGTCATTATCTTCGCAAATCGCTGACGGTGGTGCTGCTGGCCATGACGGTGCTTTGGGGATTTGCCTGGTTTCCTTCAGGGGATCCGGCCACTTCCTACGCCGCTCAGTTCGGCCAGCATGCCGCCGTGATCTTTCGGCCGCTGGGGTTTGGGGAAAGCTGGCAGCTGGTTGCCAGTCTGCCTGGTTCGCTGGCGGCCAAGGAAACGGTCGTCGGTTTTCTGTCCTCGCTGTTCAGCGGGGAAGCACCGGCGCCCGAGGACTTCGCGCGGCAGACAGAAACGCTGATCGCCGCTTTTCCTCAGGCTGTCGCTCAGAGTCTTTTGGGATGGCTGACCCCCGCCCCGCCGGCGCAGCCGGATCCGGTTGTGACCCGTCAGCTGGCGGTGCTGTTTCCGGATCCGCTGGGCAAACTGCGGGCGTTCTGTTTTCTTGTCTATTGTCTGTTTTCGGTGCCGTGCGTGATGACGCTCAACGCTCTGCGGCAGGAATACGGAATCGGACTGATGCTGCAATCCATAGTGCTGATGGTGTTGCTGCCGTATGGAATAAGCCTGCTGATCTTTCAGCTGGGGCGGCTGCTGTTTCTTGTCCTGTAGCCTGCAAAAGGGATGGAAAAGCGCTTACATTTTGCTATAATGAAGACGATGGAAACAGGAAGAAAGGAAAGACGATATGGCAGAAAAGACATCGTTGTATGAGTTTCATCTGCAGCAGAACGGCAAGATGGTGGAATTTGCCGGTTTCTGGCTTCCGGTACAGTATCCTGCCGGCATTGTCAGAGAACATCTGGCGGTTCGTCATCAGGCCGGTCTGTTCGATGTTTCCCACATGGGACAGTTTCTTGTCGAGGGACCTGAGGCAGCTGACTGGCTCGATGAGCTGTGTACCAGCCGCATTGCCACCCTTGCCGAGGGACAGATGCGCTATGGCTGTCTCTGTAATGAAGAGGGGGGCACCATTGACGATCTGATCGTCTACCGGCGGGATGCGCAGCGTTTTCTCTGCGTGGTCAACGGCGCAACCCATCAGAAGGACTGGGACTGGTTCGTCCGTCATCAGAAGGACGGAGTCCGTTTACGCGACGTTTCTCAGAACATTTCTCTGATCGCCCTGCAGGGGCCGCGGGCGATGGACATTGTGGCCCGGCTGATGGATGCGCAGAAGCTGCCGCAGCGTTCCTATCGCTTTTGTGAAGATCTGCGGATTGCCGGCCGGCGCTGTTTGATTTCCCGCAACGGCTATACCGGAGAGGATGGCGTGGAGATCATGATGGACAATGCGGATGCGATGACGATCTGCAGCGCGGTGATGGACGCGGGAGCGCCGTTAGGATGTCAGCCCTGTGGTCTTGGAGCCCGCGATACGCTGCGGCTGGAAGCGGGCATGCCGCTGTATGGACAGGAGCTGGATGAACAGACGACTCCGCTGGAAGCCGGGCTGAACTTTGCGGTCAAGCTGGATAAGGAATTTTTCATCGGCCGGAAGGCGATGATGCAGAAAGGGCTGAAGAAAATCCGTGTCGGTCTGAAAGTGCGGGGCCGGGGGATTGCCCGCGAACATTACGACATCGTGTGTCAGGATCGCAGGATCGGATCGGTAACCAGCGGCACGCTGACACCGTACCTCAACGAGGCCATCGCCATGGGATATGTCGATGTGGATCACAGCACCCAGGGCAGCGAAGTTCAGATCTGCCATCAGCGTCGTCAGATGACGGCAGTCATCACCGATCTGCCGTTTTATAAAAGAAAATAGGAGGAAAAGCATCATGTCGAAGATCAAGGAAGAACTCAAGTACAGCCAGTCTCACGAATGGGTTATGATGATGGGAGCGGATACGTGCCGGATCGGCATCACCGACTATGCGCAGCAAAGTCTGGGCGATATCGTGTACGTCGATATGCATCCGGTCGGAGAACGGGTTGAGGCACAGGACACGCTGGCCGATGTGGAATCGGTCAAGGCGGTCAGCGAAATCTATTCGCCGTTAAGCGGAACGATCAGCCAGATCAACGAGGAGCTGATCGACGCGCCGGAAAAGCTGAACGAAGATTGTTACGGCAGCTGGATCTGTGAACTCGAAGAGGTTCGCGGCACAGACGAGCTGATGAGCGCTGAAGAATATCGGGCGTATCTGGCGACGCTGGAGCAGTAATATGAGCGATTACATTTCCTCAGGCGAACAGGAAATCCAGGCCATGCTTCAGACGCTGGGCTTGCAGCGGCTGGATGAGCTGGCCGACGGGCTGCCGGAGGCGGTACGGCTGAAGGATGAACAGTGGCATCTGCCGCAGGGAATCAGCGAATTTGAAGCGATGGAGAAGATCCGCGCCATGGCGGCGCATAACCGCCGCTATGCGCAGATTTACCGCGGCGCCGGAGCGTACCGTCATTACATTCCCAGCGCGCTTTCTCATCTGGCTTCCCGCAGCGAGTTTGTGACGGCGTACACGCCTTATCAGGCGGAGATGAGCCAGGGCTTGCTGCAGACTATTTTTGAATATCAGACGATGATCTGTGAGCTGACCGGGCTGGATGTCAGCAACGCCAGTGTTTACGACGGGGCCACCGCGGCGGCGGAAGCAATGCTGATGTGCGTGGATTCCCGCCGCAGGCGGGTTCTGGTTCCGCAGACGCTTCATCCTCAAATCTTGCGGGTCATGCAGACTTATGGAGAGGCCCGCGGCCTGCAGCTGGTTGTGCTGGAGTGTTCGGATGGGGTGCTCAGGGAAGAGGTGCTGCGGCCATATCTGGATGATCAGACAGCCTGTCTTGTAGTTCAGCAGCCAAACTATTATGGCCTGATCGAAGATCCGCAGCCGCTGTTTGCGCGCTGTGCGGAACAAAAGATCAGAACGGTGCTGCTGGTCAATCCGATCGCGGCCATGATTTTGCCTTCCGCCGCGGAGGTAGGAGCTCAGATTGCGGCAGGCGAAGGGCAGCCGCTGGGCATGCCGTTGTCTTTTGGCGGCCCTTATCTTGGCTTTATGGCTTGTGAGAAGTCGCTGATGCGCCGGCTGCCGGGACGGATTGTCGGCCAGAGTACCGATCAGAAAGGACAACGGGCCTATGTGCTGACGCTGCAGGCGCGTGAACAGCATATCCGCCGGGAAAAGGCCAGCAGCTCCATCTGTTCCAATCAGGCGCTCTGCGCGCTGAGAGCGGCTATTTACTGCAGTCTGATGGGGACGGAAGGACTGACGCAGGTCGCTTCGCAATGTGTGGATCACGCCCATTATCTGGCGGATCAGCTGCAGCGCAAAACGCGGCTGAAGCTGAAATATGACGCGGAATTCTTCCATGAATTTGTTACCGTGTCTTCGACATCCAGCTTTCTGATTCTCAAGCATCTGGAAGATCATGAGATTCTGGGCGGTCTGCCGCTGAATGATCATGAGATTCTGTGGTGCGCCACGGAGATGAACCGTCGCGAACAGATCGATCATCTGGTAGAGCTGATCGGGGAGGTGACCGCATGAAGACGCCGTTAATTTTTGAACGGGGCGGACAGGGACACCATGGCGTATCTCTGCCGCGGCCGGATGTCGAGCCGGTCAGGCTGAAGGTGCCGCTGCGCCAGCGCCGGCCGCAGCTGCCGCAGGTCAGCGAACTGGAAGTGGTCCGTCACTATACCGAATGTTCTCTGCGGGTGAAAGGGGTGGATCATCTGTTTTATCCGCTGGGTTCCTGTACGATGAAATACAATCCGAAGGTGGCCGAGGATGCGGCAGCGCTGGAAGGGTTTATCGATGTGCATCCGCTGGCGCCGCAGGAAGCGGTCAGCGGCTGTTTGGAGGTTATCGATACGCTGGAGCAGGCGCTGAAGGAAATCTGCGCGATGGATGCGTTCAGCTTTCAGCCGGCGGCGGGAGCGCATGGGGAATTCAGTGGTCTGATGACGATCCGCCGCTATCTTGAAAGTCAGGGGCAGACTCAGCGGACGGTGGTGCTTGTTCCGGATTCGGCCCACGGCACCAATCCGGCCAGCGCGGTCATGGCAGGCTTTACCGTCCGGCAGGTTCCCAGCACAGCGCAGGGACTGGTGGATGTGGAAGCGCTGCGCGCGATGGCGGATGAGACGACGGCGGCGCTGATGCTGACCAATCCGAATACGCTGGGATTGTTTGAACAGGATATTCTTGAAATTACCAGAATTGTGCATCAGGCCGGCGGACAGGTGTATTACGATGGCGCCAATCTCAACGCGGTGATGGGGATTGTACGGCCGGGAGACATGGGATTTGACGTGGTGCATCTCAATCTGCACAAGACTTTTGCCACGCCGCATGGCGGCGGCGGACCGGGCAGCGGGCCGATCGGAGTTCGCCGGCATCTGGCGCCGTTTCTGCCTTCGCCGCGGATTGTGGATGGCCGTATCATGCCGGAAAGGGAGCAGGATCCGGGCCGGGTAAAAATGTTTTACGGCAATTTCGGCGTCATTGTCCGGGCGCTGACGTATGTGATGATGCTGGGCAAAGAAGGGCTGCGTCGTTCCAGCCTGATGGCGGTACTGAACGCCCGTTATCTGCAAAAGAGGCTCAGCGAACGTTTTGCCCTGGCTGTGCAGGCGCCATGCATGCATGAATTCGTGCTGACGCTGCAGCCTCAGCATCAGCAGCTGCATGTCAGCGCATTGGATTTTGCCAAAGGGATGATCGACCGCGGCATTCATCCGCCGACCATGTATTTTCCGCTGATTGTGGAAGAGGCGCTGATGATTGAGCCGACGGAGACCGAACCCAAGGCGGTGCTGGATGAAGCGGCAGCGATCTTCTTCGAACTGCTGCAGCTGGCGCAAACCCATCCGCAAATTCTGCGTGACAGCCCGCAGACCACGCCGGTAGGCCGGATCGATGAGGTGCAGGCAGCCCGTCATCCGATCCTGCGCTATCAGAGGGAAGACGATCCGTGTTGCTAGGATTGCGTCTGACAGGAGTGGATCCGTATGTCAATCTGGCAACGGAGCGCTGGCTTACCGATCATCTTGATCAGGCGGTCATGCTGATGCTGTGGCAGAACGAACATACGGTAGTCATCGGAAAAAATCAGAACCCGTTACGGGAATGCCGGCTGTCAGAGCTGTTTCAGGATCATGGCCGGCTGGCCCGCCGCTGCTCGGGGGGCGGCGCGGTCTATCATGATCTGGGCAATCTGAACTTTACCATCATTACTCCTTCCGATCAGTTTGACGTGAAGCGGCAAAGTGAAGTGATCCTGCAGGCTGTCCGCTCGCTGGGCATTGAGGCCAAGTTTTCAGGCCGCAATGATCTGCTGGCCCGGGGAAGAAAATTCTCCGGCAGCGCCTTTTATCATGGCGCCCATAACAGCTTTCATCACGGGACGCTGTTATGGGATACCGACAGCCGGAAAATGATGCGCTATCTTCAGCCTGAGATGGAAAAGCTGCGCGCCAATGGCGTGGATTCGGTGGTCAGCCGGGTGATCAATCTGCGGGAGTGTTGTCCGCAGCTGACTTTGCGGCAGCTGTGCGAGGCGCTGGAACAGGCGATGGAGCAGGTGTATGGTCAGCCGCTGCAGCCTTATTCGCTGAGCGAGGATCAGCGGCGCCAGATTGAAAAGCTGGCGGAAATCTATCAGTCGAAAGAGTGGCTGTTTCCGCCTCGCTTTCATGCCGATCTGTCTTTGCAGCAGCGTTTTGAGTGGGGATCGATTACGCTGCAGCTGGCTTTGAGCGGCGATCAGATCATTCGGTGCGGTATTGACAGCGACGCGATGGCCATTGAACCGCTGCAGCAGCTGCAGCAGGCGCTGAGCGGCTGTCCGCTGCAGGAAGGACAGCTGCAGCGCCGGCTGGCGGCATTGCCGGAGTGTGAGATGATTCAAGATTGCAGAACGATGATCCTGCAGCAACTGCAGGGAAGAAAGGATCAGGTTCATGAATAAGACAGAACTGTTGATTATCGGCGCCGGACCGGCAGGATATCAGGCGGCGCTTCACGCAGCCCGGCTGGGCCATCAGGTGGTGCTGGCGGAAAAGGATCAGATCGGCGGAACCTGCCTCAACCGCGGTTGCGTTCCGACGAAATCCCTGCTGGAACAGGCTCATCAATGGGCCGTGAGCCGGCAGAAGGCGGATGTGCAGGCGATGCGGCAGCGTGAACAGCAGACAGTACAGAAACTGCGCGAGGGGATCGCTCAGCTTTTGCAAAGCAGCCGCGTACAGCTGATTCCGGAACAGGTCAGCATTGCGGACGCTCATCATGTCTGCAGCACGCAGGGATGCTGGCAAGCCGATCATATTCTGATTGCGACCGGCTCGGCCGTGGCGCTGCCGCCGATCGAGGGCATCGAACAGGCGCTGACTTCCGATGATGTGCTGCGGATGGAGCAGCCGTTACCGCAAAGTGTGATTCTGATCGGCGCCGGGGTGATCGGCATGGAACTGGCCGATCTGTATCTGGATCTGGGGGTTCAGGTTACGATACTGGAAGCGGCTGACCGGTGTCTGAGCATGGCGGACCGGCAGATCAGCCAGAGTCTGCAGATGATTTTCAAACGCCGCGGGGCGACGATGATTTTCAACGCCCGGGTGATGCGGATTGAAAATCATCGTGTTGAATATGAAGTCGGGGGTCAGACGGCGGTGATTCAGGCCGAGGCGGTCGTTGTCGCGACTGGCCGCCGTCCGGTGCTTCCGGAGTGTGAGGTCAGGCTGAAAACCGATCAAGGCCGTCTGGTCATCAGCGAGACAATGCAGACCAGCGTTCCTTCCATTTACGCGGCCGGCGACGCCGCCAGTACGATTCAGCTGGCGCATTACGCTTCGGCGCAGGCCATTGCGGCAGTGGATCACATGTTTGGCGTAAAGAATCAGACGGATCTGAAGACGGTTCCCTCTTGCGTGTATACTCATCCGCAGGCAGCCTGGGTTGGATTGCAGCAACAGCAGGCTCACGAACTGGGAATCCCGCTGTTGACAGGCAAGGCGTCCACTCTTTCCAACGCCCGGGCTCAGATCGATCAGGCGCCGCGGGGATTTGTGCGGCTTCTGGCAGACGGGCGCAACCGGCAATTGATCGGCGGCATGATCGTGGGCGATCATGCCTGCGAATGGATCAGCACTATCTCGCTGGCGATCGCTCAGCATCTGACGGTGGATCAGTGCCGGGCTGTGATCTTTCCTCATCCTTCCTGGAGCGAGACGCTGCAGGAAGCGCTGCTGGATTTTGACGGACTGGCGATCCATACGATCAGCACCCGCAGATGATAAAGCGGATCAGCAAAACGGCGAACCTTTTGCCGTTTTGCTTTTTTTATGCCATAAGACTTAGCCGGTATGGATGACGGTTTCCGGTATGCCCGCATGCTGTCTGAGCTTTCGTGTAAAAATTTTCATTTTGGTTTAAATAGCGCTTTACTTTACCTGTTAAAATCATTATAATCAGGGATAATAACAAGGGAAAAGGAGAGACAAAGTATGGCATTTTATTATGATCAGCCGTCACACACGTTCAGCGAATATCTGTTGGTACCGGGATATTCTTCCAGTGAATGCATTCCCAGTGCCGTCAGTCTGAGAACGCCGCTGGTTAAATATAAAAAGGGGGAAGAACCGGCGATTGCCATGAACATCCCGATGGTCAGCGCGATCATGCAGTCGGTTTCCGATGATAAGATGGCGGTGGCTCTGGCCAAGGAGGGAGGAGTCTCCTTCATTTACGGTTCCCAGTCGATTGAAAGCCAGGCGGCCATGGTCGCCCGTGTGAAAAATCATAAGGCCGGATTTGTTGTCAGCGATTCCAACATTACTCCGGACATGAAGCTTTCCCAGGTGCTGGAACTGGTAGCCAGAACCGGTCATTCCACCATGCCGGTTACTGAAGATGGCACTGCCAACGGCCGTCTTTTGGGAATGGTGACCAGCCGGGATTATCGGGTATCGCGGATGAGTCCTGAAACGCTGGTGTCTGAATTCATGACTCCGTTTGACAAGCTGATCGTCGGCCATGAACAGGATACGCTGTCCGACTGCAACGATCTGATCTGGGAGCACAAGCTGAATCAGCTGCCGATCATCGATGAGAATCAGCATTTATTATATCTTGTATTCCGTAAGGATTATGCGACGCACAAGGAAAATCCGGATGAATTGCTGGACAGCAGCAAGCGTTATATCGTCGGCGCCGGAATCAACACCCGCGATTATGCGCAGCGGGTGCCGGCTCTGATCGAGGCGGGCGCCGATGTTCTCTGCATCGATTCTTCCGAAGGGTTCAGCGAATGGCAGAAACGAACCATCGCCTGGATCCGCGCCCGTTATGGCGATGAGGTCAAGGTCGGCGCGGGCAACGTTGTCGATCGGGAAGGATTCCGCTTTCTGGCTGAATGCGGCGCGGATTTCATCAAGGTCGGCATCGGCGGCGGTTCCATCTGCATCACCCGGGAGACCAAGGGAATCGGACGTGGTCAGGCAACGGCGGTGATCGAGGTCGCCAAGGCGCGGGATGAATACTTTGAACAGACCGGCATCTACATTCCAATCTGTTCTGACGGCGGAATTGTCTACGATTATCATATTACGCTGGCGTTGGCGATGGGCGCGGATTTTGTCATGCTGGGACGTTATTTCAGCCGTTTTGAGGAATCGCCGACAGCCAAGCTGATGGTTAACGGCACCTATGTCAAGGAATATTGGGGAGAAGGCAGCAACCGTGCCCGGAACTGGCAGCGCTATGATCTGGGCGGAGCGCAGAAGCTCAGCTTTGAGGAAGGCGTCGACTCCTATGTTCCTTATGCCGGTACGCTGAAGGAAAATGTCAATCTGACCTGCTACAAAATCAAATCGACGATGTGCAACTGCGGTGCGCTGTCGATTCCTGAACTGCAGCAGAAAGCCCGTCTGACACTGGTATCGGCCACCTCCATTGTCGAGGGCGGCGCTCACGATGTCATTGTCAAGGACAAAAGTTCCCGCAATAACTGATGAATTTTCATGATACCGCGGCTCTCTTTCGAAGAAAGAGGGCCTTTTTGCGGTGAGGAAAGCAGCTGAGGACATGGCAAGAGGAGGGTTATGCTATAATAGCGGTAGGCAATGAGGGAGGAAAGACCATGGAGAAAAGCGTACGCTTTGCCCAGATCGATCAGTGGCCGGCACTGCATCGTTTTCTTGAGCAGAAAGGCAGCGGTCATCGGCAGTACAGCCATTACACGACGCTGTCGGTGCTGCGGCAGATCGTGACGGGACGGCAATGGCGGTTTGGCAGTCCTTTGCTGATGAACGACCAGGATGAGCTCAGCCGGATTCCTTCCGTTCAGCAAAGGACGCTGTTTTTCTCCTGTTTTACGTTTATGAACAGCGAGAATATGGCGATGTGGGGACTGTATGGCATTCCGGATGATGAGGCGGTGCGGATCTGTTTTCCCGGCAAGGCGATGCGACAATGGGTCACTGCGCTGAAACCGGCAGAAACAGAAGACAGCGCCTGCCGCGTCGTATTGAGCGACGTGGTCTATCTTGGCACACAGCATCAGAAACTGTACTACAACAACACCAGCAACCTGCTTCTGCGTCAGCGCAATTCACTGGCAGAGGTGCAGAATCAGCTGGCCGGACGGCTGAAACACTACGCCTGGAAATATGAACAGGAGTGCCGGTTGTTTCTGATTCCGGCTTCGACGGTTTCCCGTCGTTTTCTGATGGCACCGATTCCCTCAGCGCTACTGGAGCAGATGGCGGTGTGGTATGGCCCGCAGGTTTCTTCCGCGACGCAGCGGCAGATGGACCGGCTGTTGATGGCGGCGGGTCTGCGGCGTGGACAGCGCAGCGAATTTACCGGCCTGGTCGCGATGAAAAAGATCTGCGACAGCTGCCTGCACCATTACGAGAAACAGGAACAGTCCGATAAAATGACCGGGTAAATTCAACAGGAGGAAAGATGATGTTCAGTAAAATCGCTCTTTGCGTAGTCAGTCTGTGTCTGGGAACCGGCTGCCAGAGCCGGCCGGCTGTAACGGAAGATCACAGCTACACTCAGGATACGGCGCAGGTGGAATACTACAACTCGCTGAAAGCGCCGGCCTGGACGATAGAAGAAGGGATCGGCATGGATGCTTATGTGCTCATAAGCGATGCCGAGCACAGCATGAGCAGCCGGATTCTGCAGCAGGAAGAAGCGGCGACGATCAGTTTCTGGCTGAAGCCGCAGCTGAATCTGCCGGGCACACCGATTCTGTCGCTGGTCAACGCGCAGGGAGAAATCATGAAGCTGACGGCCATGACACAGCAGGAAGATCGTCAGCAGGGCATGGCACTGCAGATGAAGGCGGACGGCAGCGAACAGTGGCTGTTGGGGAATCTGGAGTTTACGCTCAACACCTATCGTTACAATTATATTGTTCTGGTATTCAGCGGCAGTCAGGCTACGGTGTATCTGAATGGTCAGCAGGCTTTTAGCGGCGATCTGGGGCAGCCGTTAAGTGCCATTGAGTCTTCATGGCTGGTCGTCGGAAAAGACGGCGTCAATTATGGTCAGTGCATGGAGGGAACGTTTCAGGATCTGAAGATCCGCTCCACGGCGTTGTCAGGGGACGCGGTGTGGGAAGAGTACCGGCTTTTTTATCCGGAGGTGCTGCTGGATGAGCTGACGCTGCCGGATCTTGATGATCTGCAGGAGGATCTTGTGCTGTATCCGGAGCTGGGAAATGAGTTTCCGGCTGTCTGGACTTCCGACAATCCCGAACTGATCCGGATTGAAAACAACCGGGGGATTGTGAGGGTACCGGAGGGGGAACAAGATCAGACGGTGACGCTGAGTGTGTCTGCGGAAGTGGAGGGCCGGCATTACGAGCGGGATTTTACCGCTGTCGTTCGGGCTGATACGCCCCAGACACGGGTAGATCGTGATTTCAACGCTTTGCAGAGGGAACTGGGAGCCTGGCTGAACGCGCAGACACCCTTGCCGCAAAGCGGCGAGTATGGCAGTCAGATCGACTGGCAGGTGACCAGCGGCGAGGTCATGATCCGCGATCACAGTCTGATCAAAACCAATCCGGATCAGGAACGGACGCCGGCCGTTCTGACCGCCACCGTCCATCAGCAGCAGGTCAGCCGGACGCTGCAATGGGAGGGCATCGTGCTCGATCGTTTTGAAGCCTACATTCTTTCCTATTTTAACGGCGATCTGGGGGAAGAAAGCGGGAAACTGGCTTACAGTACGGACGGACTTCACTGGACGGCGCTGAATGACGGTCAGCCGGTGCTGACTTCCAGTCTGGGAACCGGCCGGGTACGGGATCCGTTTATCGGCCGTGACAAGAACGGCGATTTCATCATCACGGCGACCGAAGGGTATGATAATCCTTCCATTTATCTCTGGCGCAGCCGCGATCTGATCGATTTGTCGAATCATTCCCTGCAGCGCATTGCCTGGTATGACAACGGTCTGAACAGCAGCGGACAGCGGGCCTGGGCTCCGGAGGTGGTATATGACAGGGAAAGCGGACAGTATTTTATTCTGTTTTCCGATACGCTGCGGGAAAAAAGCGGCGCGATCTTTGCGGTGACAACGCAGGATTTTCAGACATTCAGCTATCCCCGGGCGCTGTTTCAGCCTGGCTATGCGGTGATTGACGGCACGTTGATGCAGGCTGAGGGCCGTTGCTGGCTGTTGTATAAGGATGAACGGGAAGCGGCGCAGACCCTTTTCTACGCTTCCGCATCCTCACTCAGCGATGGATTTGTCCGGCGGTATGACGAGCAGTTTCTCTGCCGGCAAAAATACATTGAAGGACCTTTTGTGCTGCCGCCGCTGAACGCAACCGAACCGTTCATTCTGTATGTCGATCATTATCCGCAGCAGCAATTTCTGGCTGCCCGTTTTACCCGGCTGGGGGAAAATCCGGATTTCAGCTGGCTGGATGAAAGCGAGTTCCATCTTCCCGAACAGGATGTCCGTCATGGTTCTGCCATCGCTGTGACGGCCAAGGAGCTCGACCGCATTCTGGCGGCCTATTAAAAAAGCCGGCGTAAGCCGGCAGAACATTCAGAATGAGCGCTGTCTGAGATCTTCCCGTATTCTCGCAAAGGCGCGGTCAATCCCCTCATCGCGCACCCAGGTGAGGTAGCTTTCCAGCTGAGCGGCGGTTTCAGGATGAAGGTAATGCCGGTCGGTTCCCTGCAGATAGTAGTTGAGCGCGGAGGCGTCGGTGTACTTTTCTTTCTGATAAGTCTGGCAGGCGGCGATGCGGTCGCAGACCATTTCGGCCACAAAGCGGGAAGGGATGCGCAGACAAACCAGCCGGCCGTCTTTCTTGTCCAGCCAGTATTCCCAATGATGCCGGTTGTGTCCTTTATGGTGCAGCCAGCCGGCAGAATAGCCGCGGTCTTCTTTTTCCGCGTCGATAGGAGAACGGTATCCCTGATAATAGCGAACGCCGGGAACGAATTCAACCGGGGTGTATTTGGACAGATCATGCAGCAGACCCTGTCGGATCAGCCCCATCTGAAAACAGAGCCGGGTAACCCGGAATTTGTGTTCGGTGATCGTGCGAAAATGTCCCCACAGCCGGCGGGGAAAGCTGAGCTGCGTCATCGGTCAGACCTTCTTTCCAGTTTCCATTTCATTCTATCGGATTCAGGACGAAAAGGCAAACGTCCTCACAGCATAAAGAGGCAGACGGCACAGATCAGCAAGCGTGATATCCGGCGCAAAGCGGACATTTCTGATAGGCTGAAAAGCGGTAACCGGCCTGAACAAGGCGTTTTATAGCAGTGGCAAAGCCCTGATTTCTATGGTAAAATAATACAATGAGCGGAGGGTTAAAATGA
>CAJFOC010000044.1 GCA_904395815.1 uncultured Holdemania sp. | reverse complement strand
GGTGCTTGGCGTGCTGGTAATGACATTGATTCACGGGCTGACGGACGTCGTGCTGCTTTCCCCGCAGACCTTTGTGCTGTTTGCCGCTGTGCTCAGCTTTTCCGCTTTGCAGGCAGACGCGGAAATCGTACCGGGCAGAAGAAAAGAGGCATGACGCTTGATCTTCATCAGGCAATATGCTATTTTACTGGTGGTTAGACAAGGGTAACATACAAGCGTGCGATGTAACCGTTTGCATTGATGTTTTTGAGATCTGCCTCTGTATTTTCGCCGGCAAACACGGTACAATGAAAACCGTCTTGTCCAACTGGCAGAAAACAGCAATTCAAGGAGGATGTTATGGAAGACTGCTACAAGGGATTTGTCGATGGCGTCTGGTCCAGAGAGATCAACGTCCGCGACTTTATCCAGAAAAACTACACCCCGTACGACGGCGACGATTCATTTCTGGCCGGTCCGACGGAAGCGACGCGGAAACTCTGGGATCAGGTAATGGAACTGAGCCGGCAGGAACGGGAGGCCGGCGGCGTGCTGGATATGGATACCCGGGTTATTTCCACGATTACCTCGCACGGGGCCGGTTATCTGAACAAGGATCTGGAAAAGATTGTCGGCTTTCAGACGGATAAGCCGTTCAAGCGGTCCCTGCAGCCTTATGGCGGAATCCGCATGGCGCAGAAAGCGTGTTCGGAAAACGGGTACGAAGTGGATCCGGAAATCGTCGAATTCTTTACCGTTCACCGCAAAACGCACAACGCCGGCGTGTTTGACGCCTATACCCCGGAAATGCGGGCCTGCCGCTCCAGCCATATCATTACCGGTCTGCCGGATGCCTATGGCCGCGGACGGATTGTGGGCGACTATCGCCGGGTGGCGCTGTATGGCGTGGACCGGCTGATCGAAGACAAGCAGCATCAGAAGGACTCTACTCGTGTGATCATGTATTCCAACGTAATCCGGGAACGGGAGGAACTGTCGGAACAGATCCGGGCGCTGCAGGAGCTGAAGAAGCTGGGTGAGATTTACGGTTATGACATCTCGCGGCCGGCCCGCAACACTCAGGAAGCGATTCAGTGGCTGTATTTCGGTTATCTGGCGGCGGTCAAGGAACAAAACGGCGCGGCGATGTCGCTGGGCCGCACATCCACGTTTATCGATATTTACGCTCAGCGTGACCTGGATAACGGCGTGTTTACCGAGGAGCAGATTCAGGAGCTGATCGATCATTTCATCATGAAGCTGCGGCTGGTCAAATTTGCCAGAACCCCGGAATACAACGAGCTGTTCTCCGGCGATCCGACCTGGGTTACCGAATCGATCGGCGGTGTGGGCATCGACGGCCGCCATATGGTCACCAAAACCTCGTTCCGTTATCTGCATACGCTGAAGAATCTCGGAACGGCACCGGAACCGAATCTGACAGTGCTGTGGTCTGTTCGCCTGCCGATGAACTTCAAGCGCTTCTGCGCCAAAACGTCCATTGAATCGTCTTCGATTCAGTATGAGAACGACGATCTGATGCGCGTGACCCATGGCGATGATTACACAATCGCCTGCTGCGTGTCGTCGATGCGGATCGGCAAGGAAATGCAGTTCTTCGGCGCCCGCGCCAATCTGGCCAAGTGCCTGCTGTATGCGATCAATGGCGGCGTAGACGAGATTTCCAAGAAACAGGTCGGTCCGGAATACCGTCCGATCACCTCGGAATACCTGGACTACGACGAGGTCATGCACAAATACAAGGCGATGATGAAATGGCTGGCGCAGGTGTATGTCAACGCGCTGAACATCATCCATTACATGCATGATAAGTACTGTTATGAAAAGCTGCAGATGGCGCTGCATGACAAGGATGTCAAGCGCTGGTTTGCGACCGGCATCGCCGGATTGTCCGTCGTTGCGGATTCGCTGTCGGCGATCAAGTACGCCAGGGTCAGAACGATCCGCGATGAAAGCGGCATCGTTGTGGACTACGAGGTGGAAGGCGACTTCCCGAAATACGGCAACGATGACGACCGGGTGGATGAGATCGCCAACGAGATTGTCCACACGTTCATGACGTACATCAAGGGCAATCACACCTATCGCGGCGGGGTTCCGACGACCTCGATTCTGACGATCACCTCCAACGTCGTGTATGGCAAGAATACCGGTTCAACACCGGATGGCCGCAAAAAAGGCGAACCGTTCGCCCCGGGAGCCAATCCGATGCATCATCGGGATTCTCATGGCGCGATCGCTTCGCTCTCTTCGGTATCCAAACTGCCGTTTGCCGACGCTCAGGATGGAATTTCCAACACCTTCTCGATCATTCCGGACGCGCTGGGCAAAACCATCGTGACGACGGGAGATCTGGAAGTGGAGCTGGATCTGGACGAGACGGAAGGCAACGAGTAATGAAGCAGGAAGCCTTGATCGACGATATCATCGCCCAGCTGGATCGTTCTTTCAGCCATGGCGCGGGTCATGTCAATATCCGGGTGGAAGATCAGAGCGTCCGGCTTGAAAAAATAGACAAAAACGAAGAAAATTACATCAAGGAAGTAGAGACTCTCGGCTGTCTGGATTGCGCGCAGGGCAACCTGGCCTGCGCGGTTCCGACGTTGATGGAAGGGCTGGACGGCGAGGATCCGGAAAGGAGTTATGAATGATGAACAACATGGAACAGCAGATTGACAATCTCGTATCGCTTCTGGATGGTTACGCGGAAAAGGGCGGACATCATCTGAACGTCAATGTTTTCAACCGGGAAACGCTGCTGGATGCGCAGGCGCATCCTGAGAAATATCCGCAGCTGACCGTGCGGGTCAGCGGCTATGCGGTCAACTTCAACAAGCTGACCAAGGCGCAGCAGGACGAGGTCATTTCCCGTACCTTCCATCAGCAGATCTGATTCATGGTCAGCGGCAGAATTCATTCCGTTGAAAGCTTCGGGACGGTCGATGGACCGGGAATCCGGATGGTGGTGTTTGTGCAGGGGTGCCCGATGCGCTGCCTGTACTGCCACAATCCGGATACGTGGCTGGCTGAGGGCGGTACGCTGATCAGTTCGCAAGAGCTGCTTGAACAGTATCAGCGCAACGCGCCGTTTTACCGCGGCGGCGGTCTGACGGTCAGCGGCGGGGAACCGTTATTGCAGAAGGAGTTTGTCACGGATCTGTTTACGCAGGCTCAGGCCAGAGGAATTCATACGTGTCTGGATACTTCCGGCATTGCCTTTGATCCGGATCATCCCCAGCAGGTCATGCCGCTGCTGGCTGTGACGGATCTGGTGCTTCTGGACATCAAACAGATCCATCCGCAGCGTCATCGACAGCTGACCGGTCATGACAACCGGCGAATTCTGGAGTTTGCCCGTCTGCTGGATCAAACCGGCGTTGAGATGTGGATCCGGCATGTCTATGTCAACCAGCAATGGAACCCGCCGCAGGATCTGATGGCGCTGGGAGAATTTCTTGGATCGCTGAAGCATGTCAGGGCGGTGGATGTGCTGCCTTACCACACGATGGGAGAAGTCAAGTATCAGCGCATGGGACTGGATTACCCGCTGAAGGGGATTGCGCCGGCCAGCGCGCAGCAGGCCCGCGAGGCTCGTCAGACCATTCTGCAGGGAATGCGGAAGGCGCGAAGGGAAGCGGCTCAATCGGAAGTTTCAGGAAAAGAACAGAGGGGAAAAGTCTGACGACAGTTCCCCTTTTCTGTCATTTCCGGCCGCAGTTTTCATCATCATATCACCATAAGGTGATACAATAACAAAGCACAGGAAATGAGGGAAGAAACGGATGAAACGGATCGGCGGAATTCTTGCGGCGGCTGCGATCGCGCTGATGAGCGGCTGCGCTGGTTTTTCACAGACAGAACAACCCCCTGTCAGCACAGCGCAACCACTGCCGCTGGCGGAAGCGGAACGGGTGTATGTCATTGAACCGGCGCCGGGGCGGCAGTGGCTGACAGATCGCGATGGCAATCCGGTGGAGGCGGAACAGACGTTTTCTCTGATCTATGATCAGCTGACCCATCAGCCCCAGTATAAAGTGCGGATGCGCCGGATTTTGACCGGACAGGTTGATGATGGGGGCATGCCGTTGTATCGCAGCGAATCCGCGCTGTATTCGCTTGCGGGGGAATGCCTGGCTGATTTTGACGAGGTCCTGTATGAGGGAGCGATGGGCCGGTATGTCATTCGTCGTGATTATGCCGACGAGTTTGATTCGATGGCCGAACTGCCTGAGGATTACACTACGGCGCTGATTGACGGACTGACTCAGCAGGTTGTGCTGCAGGACGTGCTGCAGCTGAAAGCGCTGGATGAACATCGGCTGATCGCGCTGGATCCCAGGCGGTGTCTGTTGGGGGTTGTGGACGATCAGGCGCAGATTCTTGCCGGATTTCCGGCAGAACAGGATTACCATGAGCCGGAATGCAGCGACGGCTATATCATCGCCGCGACCGACGATGTGCGCCAAAACAGTCCGTCACGGCAGGATGTGGTGCTTGACGCGCAGCTGAACCGTCTGGACGGGGCAGAACGGATTAACAGCGCTTTCCGCGGTTTGCGGGGTGCCTACTATATCCGGATACAGGATCAGGACTGTGAAATCGTCCGTTTTGCAGATCAGAGCGAGGTCTATCGGTATACGGATGTCAGCTCGCTGACCTATTTTGACGGTCAGCGTCTGATCCGGCAGAGAACGGATCCGGAAACCGGGGCGGTGAGTATGGTGCTTGCCGATACGGAAGATCATCCGCTGTTTCAGGCGGATCAGATCATCAGTCTTGTTGTGGAGGATCAGGATCAGCCGGCGGACGGGTTTGCGGCGGTGAGCGATGAGGTGCTGATGCGGATAGACCGCGATGGCCATGTTCAGCAAACAACCCGCATTGACGGGCTGAATGCGGTGTATTGCGATCGGGAAGGGTATCTTTTCTATGAGGTGATCAGCGAAGCGGGGCAGCTGAAAATGGGAATTCTGGATGAAAACCTGAACCTGCTGGTCCCCGCTTCCGATTATGATACTGTTGCGGCCATTTCTCTGATGGACTATGGCAGCCAGGCGCTGGACGCTTTTTTTGGCTACATTAACGAAAACGGACAGGAAAAGATCGACATTCTGAATCTGAATGGCGAAGTTATTTTTGCCCGGGCAGATCGGATCACCAGCCGCGGACAGGATCGTTTTGCGGTGGTGCGCGGAAATCAGGCGGGACTGATCGATCAGACGGGCGCATGGCTTGTTCAATGCGACCCATACGCGCTGAATTGGGATGACTGAAAGGAGAAAAAGGATGAGAGGAAGGAAAATGGGCTGGAGCCTGGCGCTGGTGCTGGGGTTGAGCGGCTGCGGCAGTCAGCAGGCGCTGCAGCCGGATTGGGTGCTGGATCGCTTCCCCGTAATGGCCGCTTCCTTTCCATTGCAGACAATGGCGCAGCAGCTGCAGCAAACGCTGACGCAAAACAGCGATTCATCCAACAGCGTGGCAGGCAGCACCGCGGCGGCCTGGCGTCTGTTGAATCCGCTGGTCAGCCGCGAACCGGTGCTGGTGCTGGCTTATCCGCCTTCCGATCAGACAGAGGAAGATCTGGCGTATTTCAACACGGAATGGGAAGCGTCGCAGATTGCCTGGGATGGACTGGTATTGCTGAGCGGGGCGCAGAATCCGGTGGACTCGCTGAGCTTGCAGCAGCTGCAGCAGATTTATTCGGGGCAGATCCGCAACTGGAGCGAGGTGGGCGGTGCAGACGAGCCGATTCGCTTCTATGTTCAGGATCAGGACAGCGGCTTGCAGACAGCGTTTGAAAGCCAGGTGATGGACGGGCTTGCGATGGAGGGCGAACAGCAGGACTGGGTGTTTGAACGGGCCGGCGTCGTTCGCCAGCAGCCGGCTTCGTTTTCGCCTTCTTCCGACGCGCTGGGCTTTTCCAGCCTGAGCCGCTGTCTGACTCATCCGGATCCGGCAGTCAAGATGATTGCGATCGAGGGCGTCCGTCCTTCAATTCAGACGCTGAGCGAGGGGCGCTATCCGCTGCGGCTGGCGGTGCTGGCGGCGGCCCGACTTCCGGTGGATGAGCCGATAGCGCAGACGATCGCGTGGCTGCGCACAGAGCAGGGTCAGCAATGGCTGCGCAGCCAGTCGCTGGCTCCTTTGAGCGAACAGCAGCTGAGTCAGCCGCCGATCCAGGGAAACACGAGAAAGAGAATTGAGGAGGAACATTCATGATCTGTATTCAACAGGCACATTGTTACACCCCGCAGGATCAGGGAATTCAGGACGTTCTGATCGCCGGCGGCCAGATCGTGGCCATGGGCCGTCATCTCCATTATCCCGATGCGAAGCAGATCGATGGCCGCGGCATGATTCTGACGCCGGGACTGATCGATCAGCATGTCCATATCACCGGCGGCGGAGGCGAGGGCGGTTTTCAGACCCGGGCGCCGGAAATCCAGCTGTCCGCGCTGATTCGTGCGGGCATCACGACGGTGGGAGGATTGTTGGGAACGGACGGAACGACCCGTTCTGTGGAAAATCTGATCGCCAAGGCCAAGGCGCTGAAGGCGGAAGGAGTGAGCGTGGTGGCGATGACCGGTTCCTATGGTTATCCCAGCGTGACGCTGACCGGAGATGTCAAAAAAGATATCGTGTTCATCGAGGAAGTGATCGGGGTCAAGCTTGCCCTGTCCGATCATCGCTGCAGTCATCCGACGCTGCAGGAGTTCATCCGGCTGGCATCGGATGTACGGGTGGCCGGTATGATTTCGGGCAAGGCGGGGATCCTTGTTCTGCATATGGGAGATGAACCGCAGGGGCTGGATCTTATCTTTGAGGCGCTGGATCAGACTGCGCTGCCGGTTCAGCTGTTTCATCCGACGCATGTCAGCCGCAATCCGCAGCTGTTTGAACAGGCGCTGCAGCTGTTAAAACGCGGCGGCTGGATCGATCTGACCTGCGGCGATCAACCGCAGGAAAGCTGCGGCGCTAACCTTGATCAGGCGCGCCGGCGGCAGCTGGACCTCAGCCGGATTACGATCAGCTCCGATGGTCAGGGCAGCTGGTCCGATTATGATGAACAGGGAAATCTGCGGCGGATCGGCATTTCATCGGTCGGCGCTTTGATGAAAGAATGGATCCGTCTTGTTCAGGACTATCATTTTTCGATTCCGGAAGCGCTGAGCTTTGTCACGGTGAATCCGGCCCGCGCGCTGCAGCTGAAACGGAAGGGAACGATTGCCTTGGGAATGGATGCCGACGTCCTTTTGCTGGATGAAAAGACATGGCAGCTGCAGACTGTCATCGCGGCAGGACGGATCATGATGGAAAACGGCAGGCTGCAGGTCAGAGGAACGTTTGAGGAGGCTTTTTGAAACGGCCTGAAATTGGTGGTATACTAATCGCGAAGATGCGGAAAGAAGGATGAATATGACTCAGGTTGAAATCATTTCCGGCTTTCTTGGAGCCGGGAAAACCACGTTGATTAAAAAACTGCTGGAGGGTGTGTTTGCCAGAGAACAGCTCGTTCTGATCGAAAATGAATTTGGTGAAATCGGCATCGACGGCGGCTTTCTGAAGGAAGCCGGCATTCAGATCCGCGAGATGAATTCCGGCTGTATCTGCTGCAGTCTGGTCGGTGATTTTGCGGAAGCGCTGAAAAAATGTGTGGATCAGTATCATCCCGACCGGATTGTCATCGAGCCTTCCGGTGTCGGCAAGCTTTCCGATGTCATCCGCGCTGTTCAGGGAGTCCAGGAGGAAGCCGGTCTGCAGCTGCACAGCTTTACGACGGTGGTGGACGCGACCAAGTGCAGGATGTACATGAAAAATTTCGGTGAATTTTTCGATGATCAGGTTGCCCATGCCAATACGCTGATCCTCAGCCGGACGCAGAAGCTGAACGCCCGGCAGCTGAACGAATGCCTGGCGCTTCTGCGGCAGAAAAATCCGTCGGCCATGATCGTGACTACGCCATGGGATCAGCTGACCTCATCGCAGATCTATCAGGCGATGGAACAGCGCGAACTGCTGCAGAAGGTGCTTGAGCTCAATGAAAAAGAGGATGCGGAAGATGAATTGCACACCCATGCTCATTCTCATGATCACCATGAAGCGTGCGAATGCGAATCGAAAGCTGGCGGCGATCATGACGGGCATGACGATCACCACCAGGCGCAGGATGGCTGCGCGTGCGGCCATCACCATTACCACCACCATCATCATGGCCACGACGCGGATGAGATTTTTACCAGCTGGGGCGTGCAGACCGCGCATGTGTACAGCGAACAGGAACTGCGTCAGGCGCTGAAGCAGATTGCGGATTCGGATGCGTTGGGCACCGTGCTGCGGGCGAAGGGAATCGTGCCGTGCGATGATGGCAGCTGGCTGCATTTTGACATGGTGCCGCAGGAGACGGAAATCCGTCATGGCGCGCCGGCGGTGACGGGCATGCTCTGTGTGATTGGTTCTGAACTGAAGCAGCAGGAGCTGGCGGCGCTGTTTCATATCGGAGAGTAACGATGGACGTTCCTGTTTATCTGTTTACCGGTTTTCTGGAAAGCGGCAAAACCTCAATGATTAAGGAAACGCTGCTGGATCCGGAATTCAATGACGGCAGCCGGACGCTTATTCTGGTGTGCGAGCAGGGAGAAGTGGAATACGATCCGGAATTTCTGAAACAGACCAATGCGGTGGTGGAAGTGCTGGAGTCCCGTTCGCAGCTGAACGAAGACCGGCTGGAAATGCTCAATCAGAAAATCCGTCCGCAGCAGGTATTCATCGAATACAACGGCATGTGGAATGTCAGCGAACTGCTGGATCTGGAATTTCCGACCCGCTGGCTTCTGGTTCAGATCATTTCGACAGTCAACGCGCAGACATTCATGCTGTATGTCAATAACATGCGCTCACTGATGGCGGATCAGCTGATGCATTCGGAGATGATTCTGATTAACCGCTGCGATGCGTCGACGAAAAAGTCGTTTCTGCGCAACAACATCAAGGCGGTCAACAAAGGAGCTCAGCTGATTTATGAGTCGATAGACGGGCAGATCAACAACCTTCCGGACGATGATCTTCCGTTTGATCTGAATGCCGAGGTGATTGACATTCAGGATGATGATTACGGACTGTGGTATATGGACGCGCTGGATCATCCTGACCGGTATACAGGCAAAACCGTTCGTTTCAAAGGCAAGGTAGTGCATATTGAGGATTCCCGCAGCTTTGTCATCGGCCGTTATGCGATGGTCTGCTGCGCGGAGGATATGTCGCTGATCGGTTATCTGTGCCGCAGCGACAGACCGGTTCGGGTTCTGGTTGACGACTGGATCATGCTGACAGCCCGGCTGGAAACGGAGTTTGATGAAGAATTCAAGCGGGATGTGCTTGTGCCGCATGTCCGGCAGATCGAGCTGACCGAGGAACTGAAAGAAGATCTCGTGTATTTCAGCTGATGAAAGGAAAAGGAACGCCGAATGTTCCTTTTTTTGTATCTGCGAGCGGTTCAACCGCGGGTAGAGACTTTTCAACTGCCAGTCGATTGCGATGATTTGCGTTTTAGAATACAATGACATTGCCGGAAAGGAGAACCATGGATGAAAAAGACCTATGGCATGATGATTGCGGAATATCGTAAGAAAAAAGGGATGACGCAGCTGGAACTGGCGCAGCAATTGGGCGTGACGGACAAGGCGGTGTCCAAATGGGAGCGGGATCGTTCGATTCCGGATGTGAGCCTCTTTCCGCGGCTGGCGGAAATTCTTGGAATTTCAGCGGATGAACTGCTGCAGATGACGCCCGCGAGAACCCAATCCCATTCGGATTTTTCAGCGCTGCTGAGTCTGATCTGCCGTGCGGTAGCTCTGGCGGCAGGAGTGGCGGTCACGGTGCTGACGGCGATGGGGACGCTGGAGCCTCGACAGGGGATGGGGTTGTTAGGCATAGGGCTGGCCGCGCTGGCGCTTTCGCTGTTATCGGCAACGGATCACGAATCCTGAATCTGAGAACGGAGAGACAGGGAATTCTGCCTGGCGGACCGTTCTTTTCTTTTTGGACGCGCTGCGGTACAATAAGGGCGGCAAAATGGAAAGGAGAACGTATGAAAGCTTGTTTTTATCGCCGGACGTCCCTGGGCATGATCCGTATTGAGGAAGAGAATGAGCGGATTACCCGCCTTTCGTTTGAATCGGAATTTCCGGATCAGGAAGAATGCGAAATTGTGGAGACGGCCTGTCTGTGGCAGGCGTTTGTTCAGCTGCGGCAATATCTGGATGGGGAAAGACAGCAGTTTGAACTGATTTTGCAGCCTCAGGGGACAGCGTTTCAGAAAGAGGCCTGGCAGGCGCTGCTAGACATCCCCTATGGACAGACCCGGACTTACCGGCAGCAGGCGGAAAGCATCGGCAGGCCGAAAGCGGTACGGGCAATCGGCATGGCGAATCATCGCAATCCGATCCCGATTTTCATTCCGTGTCATCGGGTTATTGGTTCCCGGAATGAACTGGTCGGGTATCGCGGCGGACTGGCCATGAAAAAACAGCTGCTGGAACTGGAGCGTACGGTGATGGCACGTCAACGTGAAGAGGAAATCAGAAAAACTGTCGGACAGGAGGAAAAAGGATGAAAACGATGGAGCTGAAAGAGGCGGAAGGCGAACTGCTGGAACAAATCGCGCAGCTGGCGGAACAGATCTGGCATGAACATTATGATGCTCTTCTGGGGACAGATCAGGTCAATTACATGGTGGAGCATTTTCAGTCTTTGCCGGCGATGCGCCGGCAGATAAAGGAAGAAGGGTATTGTTATCGAGGGGTGATCGCACAGGGGTGCTTATGCGGATATGTGGCGACAGTCCGGCGTCCGGATCATCTGTTTCTCAGCAAGCTCTATCTTCATGCCCGTGCCCGCGGCGCTCATCTGGCTACCCGGATTCTGGAACAGCTGAAAAAGGAAGCCAGGTCGTGCGGAGGACGGATTGTGCTGACGGTGAACCGCTACAACGCCAATTCCATCGCGGTGTACCGGCATCTGGGGTTTCACTGTATCCGTGAGGAAAAGACGCCGATAGGCGGCGGGTATTTCATGGATGATTACATCATGGCGCTGGATTGCGGACAGGGAGAGTGAAACCGGAGGGAAAGGGTAGAGCCCGGACGGATTCAATGGTATAATGATTTCGGCTGTTTTCTACAATGATAACAGTGAAGGAGAGTGTGTTGTGGAACTGATAGAACTACTCAAGGCGATTGTGCTGGGCATCGTGCAGGGGATTACCGAATGGCTGCCGATCAGCAGTACCGGTCATATGATTCTGGTCAACGAGCTGATGCCGCTGACGGTGCTGGCGGATCCGGTTCAGAATACCGAATTTGTCGATATGTTCATGGTCGTGATCCAGCTGGGCTCAATCCTGGCGGTCCTGTTGCTGTATTTTAATAAGCTGAATCCGTTTTCCCGCCGTAAAAATGCGGCGGAACGGCGCGGAACGATCGATCTGTGGATGAAGGTGATCGTCGCGGTAGCGCCGGCGGGGGTGATCGGTGTTCTGTTTGACGATCAGATTGACGCGTTGTTTTACAATCCGGTGACGGTAGCGGCGATGCTGATTGTTTACGGTATCGCGTTTCTGATTATTGAAAACCAGCGGCGCCGGCCGAAGATTACCCGCTTTGAACAGCTGGATTACAAAACGGCCCTGCTGATCGGAGCTTTCCAGGTTCTGGCGCTGATTCCGGGAACTTCCCGTTCCGGCGCGACAATTCTGGGCGCGGTTTTGTTGGGATGTTCGCGCGGCATCGCGGCGGAATTCTCGTTTTTTCTGGCCATTCCGGTTATGTTTGGCGCCAGTTTGCTGAAACTGATCAAGGTGCAGGCGGCGTTTACGATGTTTACCGTGGTGATTTTGCTGGTGGGCATGGTTACGGCGTTTGTTGTTTCCATCTTCGCGATTCGCTTTTTGATGGGCTACATCCGCAAGCATGATTTCAAGGTGTTTGGCGTTTACCGGATTATTCTGGGAGCGCTGGTGCTGGCTTATTTCTTTTTGCTGCAGTGATCAACGCGGGAAAAATGCTGACGGGCATTTTTCTTTTGCCTGCGGCGGTTTCTGAGAGGGGGATATGATGGATCATCAGGCCTGGTTGGTTCTGACGGAAGGGTTTCTTTCTTTTTTCTCGCCTTGCGTCATTCCGGTATTGCCTGTATATATGGCTTATCTGAGCCGGGAAGCGCAGCGGAAATCGCTGAGCGGCTGGAGAAGGCGGCTGCATGTTTTCGGCTTTACGCTGGCGTTTGTGCTGGGAATCTGTACGGTATTTGTGATTGCCGCGGCATCGGCGGAAGGGATTGCCGGATGGCTCAGCGATCAGCGGCTGCTGATTTCGCTGATCGGCGGAATTCTGATTCTGTTTTTCGGTCTGGTTCAATTGGGCTGGATTCAGATTCCGCTGCTGATGCGGGAATTCCGGCTGCCTTTTCGACGGACTTCGCAGCAGGCGGCCGGGATTGTCGAGGCCTGGCTGACCGGTTTTCTGTTCAGCTTTGCCTGGACGCCCTGCATCGGACCGATGCTGTCCTCGGTATTGGTGATGGCTGCCGCTTCTTCGCAAAGCGCATGGCTGATAGGCTGTTACGGGTTGGGATTCGTTATTCCTTTTCTGATCCTGGGCTGTTTTACCGAGGAGGCGCTGCGCTGGCTGGATCGAAAGAAACGGTTTCTTCCCTGGACGGTACGGATCGGCGGGATTCTGTTGGTTGTCATGGGATTGTGGATGAGCGTCAGCGCGGCATCGTCGATTTCCGCTCAGCTGCAGAATCAACAGACTGCCACTGCGCAGCAGGATGCGCAGACAGAACCGGAAGTGGATGAAAATGGCCGGCAGATCATTCCGGCGTACGATTTCACGCTGACGGATCAGTATGGTCAGACACATACGTTGTCTGATTATAAGGGGAAAGTGGTTTTCCTGCAGTTTTTTGCGACCTGGTGCGGATATTGCAAGGCGGAACTGCCGTATGTTCAGCAGATCTATGAGGATCTGCCGGAGGATGTCGTCATTCTGGTCGTCAATCAGCCCGGCGGACGGGAGACAAGCCGGGAGGGCGTAATTGAATTTCTGGAGGAACAGGGATATACATTCCCGGTGGTCTTTGATGAGGACGGCAGCGTCAATGCCGGCTATGGGATTACCGGTCTTCCGACTACGTATCTGATCAACCAGCAGGGCAACATTTACGGGTACATGCCGGGAGCGATGGATAAGGAAACGATGCTGCAGGTTATCGATATGGCGCGCAACAACGAACCTTACTGATAAGCGGAAATGGATTTGCGGACACAGAGGCTGAATGCTTCTGTGTTTTTTTTTGCAGGCAAAAAGAAAAAGCCGGCAATCCGGCTTTTTCAGGTTTCAGCCGTCCCATGCGGCTGATCAACTAAGTAAAAGAAAAGGAGGAAAAAAGAGGAAATATTTTCGTCGTGAAGTATTCCGTTTACTTAGTTAATTCTCCTGATTTCGGCTAGAAGAGATCAGGTAGTGGATAGACATAGTTTACCTGCTGAAATAAAGAATGTCAAGATTTTTTCATTATTTTTCGTAAATATTTTCATCATCAGGAAACAAAATTCTGAAAAGTATGAAAAATGTTTAATCGGGAATCAGTGTGACAACGCTCTGCGGATCGTCTTCCCGATAGGTGCGGATCTGATGCATGATTTTTTCCAGATTGATTTCGCTGGTTGCGACGTATTCGAGCGAGCTGCGGGTACCGGTAAAATGGTAGTGCCCGGTAGATTCATCGACAAAGCTGTCCTTGGCGGTCAGATGAATCTGTCCGGTATGCGAAAGGCGCAGCACCTGCTGTGCGTTGAATTCGCGAACGCCGCCGCCGGGCAGAATCTGAATGCGATCGCCATACTGATCAAACAGCTGTCCCAGTTTGCGGCATCCCTGAAGGATATCCGGATACACGGCGCCGCCGCTGGTCAGTACTCGGGTTACGCCGCATTCAATCAGGATTTTCAGCGATTCCTCAAGATCATCGGTACTGTCAAAAGCTTTGTGAAAGACGGTTTCTTTTCCCTGTGCGGCCTGGACCATGCGCATGGTTCTGTTTCGATTGATCGTTCCGTCTGCGTTGAGAAAGCCGAAAACGATACCGTCCGCGCCGTTTTCAATAAAAAGGCGGGCGTCGGTCAGCATGGCTTCAAACTGTTCTTCAGTGTAATCAAAGCCGGCTCCGCGAGGACGGATCATGCAGCAGATTGGCAGACTGACTTTTTTTCTGGCTTCCAGAAAAGTGCCCAGCGAAGGGGTCAGGCCTCCCAGCTCCAGGGCGTGATTGAGTTCGATACGATCCGCACCGTATTTTTGTGCGGTGATGCAGTCGTTGACTGAACCACAGCAGACTTCAACGAGGGTTGATTTGTTCATGATGGTTCTACTCCTTTACCTGTTTTCATTGTATCTGTTCACAGGACAGGATGCAATCCCCAAAGTAGGGGAGTGTGAAAGTCGAAATCCAGCCTGTTTTGTATGGTCATGAGCGTGGTTCCTATGGTAAAATAAGCGTGATCCAGGTGAATCAGCAGTGTTTTTTTATTGTATTCACCTTTTCAGCAAATCAGGTACAGGGAGGTTAATGATGGCGGATAAAATTATCGTGTTGGATTTCGGCAGTCAGTACAATCAGCTGATTGCCCGCCGGATTCGTGAATTTGGCGTTTACAGTGAGCTTCATCCGAATACGATGACGTTGCCGGAGATTCTGGCACTGAAGGATGTGAAGGGAATTATTTTCAGCGGCGGACCGAACAGCGTTTATGATGAGGGGGCATTCCGGTGTGATCCGGCTATTTTCGAAAGCGGCTTGCCGATTCTGGGAATCTGTTACGGCATGCAGATGACGCATTACATGAATGGCGGCGATGTCCGCTCCTGCGACAGTAAGGAATACGGCCGGACTGAAATTGAAATTGTAACGGATTCTCTGTTGTTCAAAGGGCTGCCGAAAAAACAGGTGGTCTGGATGAGTCATGGCGATCAGGTGTCCAAACTGGCGCCGGGTTTTCATCGCGACGCGTTCAGCTCTACCTGTGAATTCGCGTCCACCAGCAATCCGGACAAGAAGATCTATACGGTACAGTTCCATCCGGAAGTTCGGCACAGCGAATACGGCAACGCCATTCTGAAGAATTTCGTTTTTGAAATCTGTCATGCGGAAAACAACTGGTCGATGCACAATTTCATCGATCAGCAGGTTGCCAGAATCCGCGAGCAGGTAGGGAAGGATAAGGTTCTTCTGGCTTTGTCAGGGGGCGTGGATTCCTCGGTTGTAGCGGCGCTTCTCAACAAGGCGATCGGTTCACAGCTGTATTGCATGTTTATTGACCATGGTCTGTTGCGTAAAGGGGAAGCGGAGAGCGTCATGGAGACGTTTGGCAGAAACATGAAGCTGAATCTGACTAAGATCGATGCTTCCCGGCGCTTTTTGGATAAGCTTGCGGGTGTTTCCGATCCGGAACAGAAGCGGAAGATCATCGGTAACGAATTTGTTTATACGTTTGATGAAGAAGTCAAGAAGCTGGTTGAAGGGGAGGATATCCACTGGCTGGCTCAGGGTACTTTGTATACGGATGTGATCGAAAGCGGCACCAAGACGGCTCAGACGATCAAATCGCATCACAACGTCGGCGGCTTGCCGGAGGATATGCAGTTTCAGCTGATTGAACCGCTGAATACGCTGTTCAAGGATGAGGTGCGTCAGCTGGGGACAGAGCTGGGCTTGCCGGATGAGATGGTCTGGCGGCAGCCGTTCCCGGGGCCGGGACTTGGAATTCGGGTGCTGGGAGAAATCACGGAAGAGAAGCTGATGATCGTTCGGGAGTCGGATGCCATTTTGCGTGAGGAAATTGCGAAGCATGGGCTGGATCGGCAGATCTGGCAGTATTTCACCGCTTTGACGAATATGAAATCGGTAGGGGTCATGGGTGATCAGCGGACGTATGATTATGCGGTGGCGATCCGCGCGGTAACGTCGATTGACGGAATGACTGCGGACTGGGCGCGGATTCCGTTTGATGTGTTAAGTGTGATTTCTAACCGGATTGTCAATGAGGTTCCGCATGTGAATCGGGTATTATTGGATATCACATCGAAGCCGCCGGGGACTATTGAGTTCGAATAGTAGTATTCGGCTTGGAGGTTGTTAAAAAGCCTTTATTTATCGGCATTTCTGAGCCATCGACTTTTTGGAAAAGTGATTTTGATACACTTTTGATACACGATGACTAAAAAAGGTCTTCTGATACAAGTGCAATTGTACCAGTAGGCTTGCAAGTTAAAGGCAAATTACAATAGTAAAATTGAGCTTCTGTATTATATGCAGGGGCTCTTTTTTGTTGTGTTTTTTATTAGATCTATACAAAAAATCCTCTGAACTGAAGTTTTAATTTCTTCAAGACAGAGGACTATTTTTATTAGAAAGTTACCTTTTTATATCTTAGAAATTTGATGAGGACATCATCAACCGCATCAGTATATCTTCCTTGTCTGATGAGATTGTTCTTTAAATCGATCAAACAATGGATGATCAAGTCATATTCACCTTTAGATAGATATAACCAATATTTCTTATTAAAGAACATCTTCACCACTCCTTTACGATTTCATTATAGTCAATAGGCAAAGAAGTGAGAAACGTACGATTTTATGGCTTTCTAATCACGAGATTAAAGTTTGAATCATAATGAAGTCCCAATTCTCTGCAGATCCTATCATTAACGCTATCCAAGGCTTTTTTATACTCACCATATTTTGGTGATAATACCATAAGGTTAGGAATGAATATATCATTATATCCCTTGTCCTGATATTCTTTCATCATTTTTCTTTGAGCTACATATGAGGGATGATATTTCAAAATACCTGATTTTAATTTAGCTCCTTTTAATACACCGGCTTTTAATCTTTCATATTCTTCCTGGCTCATATCACGATAATAAGCAATCATCTCATCGGCTGTCCTTGTTTCTTTTGTGATGCCGCCGGCAAGCTTGATGCCTAATTTCATCATAAATGGTGTTTTTAAAGTGGTGTTCTCACAATATTCTAAAATGTTTATCAAAGCTTCTTTTTGCTCCGGAGTCTTAATTCTTATATTGAGAAAGGGTTTAAAGTGACTGATCAAATAGTCCGCCCATTCTTCCTCGGGAAGCATCGACGCTATCGCCTTTTCAACAGTCTCATAATCAAGCAAGTCATTTGCTTTATCAGGATCGCCATTATCGATAAAATCTTTTAATGCTTCAAGTTCAGATTCTTGCATTTGTTTTTCTTGTAATTTTTGATGGTATACATCTAGAAGAATTTTCTTATCATTAGTTTCTAAAAGCCTTTTGATGTCATCTATGCCGATACCTAATTTTCTGTATATCGAGATCTTTTTTAATGTTTCCACATCTTCTTTCGTATAATTGCGATAACCGTTATCATCTTTCTTTACCGATAATAATCCTTTTTCTTCATAATACTTGATCGCCCGTTTGGTCATCCCTACTTCTTTGATCACTTCATTTAATAACATACCTAACTACCTCCTTACACCTAAAACATAAGCGTATACGTTACGTACAGGTCAATACTCGTCACCAAATCTAGCACAATATTTGCTTATATTATATCATCCGTCAATAAAGTAACTTATATGCCTATCCATATTAATCGATATTTAGGAACAATTGTTTACTATATGACGTTTAGTAGCCTGAATCGATTAGGAAACTCGTTCCCATAATTAAATTTATTAAAAATTTTCGATTTTTACTTCAATTTGGGTGTGCATTTTAAGACCGTTTGTCTAAATAAGTGAAGGGACTAGTTTATCTTCTCTTCACTTGTTATTTGAAAATCGAATATACAGGTCACAAAGACTTTATTTTGGGTGACTTTAGCTACTTTATCAGGTACGCCATAACCCTATGATGGATATAGGATAAG
>CAJFOC010000043.1 GCA_904395815.1 uncultured Holdemania sp. | reverse complement strand
AGAAAAAAGAGGAGGGATACGATGCAGCTGATCGCCGTGGATATGGACGGAACCTGTCTGAATTCCCGCAACCGGATTTCCCGCCGGGCGCTGAGTCTTCTTTGTCAGCGTCTGGCCATCCCACGCAGTCAGGTCGGCTGCATCGGCGACTCGGATAACGATCTGTCCATGTTTGAAGCTTCCGGCTTTGGCTGTGCGATGAACAACGCGTCAACTGCTGGAAAAAGCAGATTACATTACCCGGCAGGATCTTGACCATGATGGGGCGGCAGAAGCGCTGGAAGTTCTTCTTCATCGAAACGGATCGAACGAAAACTCACAAAAGACAGACTGAAGGGAAAGCCTGTCTTTCTGAATTCTCATCAGTTTTCATGCCTTTTTTGAAAGCTGCCTGAAGTTTTCCAGGCAAAGAACAGATGCGACCGGCAAAACCAGGGTATCAGTCCCTTATCTCCCAATAATCAGAAAAGCGAACCTCTTCCGTCAGATTATCCAATCCGAACATTGAGGTTCGCTTTTCTTTTACTTTCCGCCCTCCGGGAAAATCACCAGGTCCGCAACCTGCCGTGCCAGTTCGGCATTCTCCCCGTCAACAGAAACCGGCCGCCGCAAGACGGTATACCCATTTTGAACACAGATCACTTCCATTTGTGAAGAGGAAGGATCCGCTGTGACCTGAAACTCCGCCAGTACGGTCTGTTCCTCTTTCACTACGCGGATCACAGCGCCGGATTCCGACTCCTCCACCGCAATGCTGAGGGAATCCGGCAGTTCCTTGCGGACATAATAGATCAGACCGCTGCCTGTCAGCTGTCTCTCCGTGTATTCCTTTCCCTCGATCATCACCGGTCTTACCGTCGCTTCCACGGTAGCGGAGGGCGGCGCTGTGGAAGCGGTGACGGTGATGGCAGAAGGGGAAGGAGTGGCAGGGGGAACCGTTTCCTGCAGCGGTTTGGAAGTACAGCCCGCTAACAGCAGCACAAGAAAGCCAATGCTCCAGAATTTCATCATGATCTCCTCCTTTTTTCACAGCCGGTCGATGATCCTGCCCGCTGTCCGGCAGTGTTAATCAAACCGGCTGAAATTCCCGCTGTAATTGATATCGACCCGTGGCAGACCGCAGTTTTTGCACAAATATAGCAGCCAATCTGCCCGACAGGCCTTTTGTCTTTTTTGAGCGCCAAAGCACCGCAGCCCGGCCGCTGACAAAAGGAACGACAGGTTTTCCTTCTTTTTTATTATATCAGATATGAATGCGCTTTCGCGTCAAGAAGATTCTTTTGGAAAATTCAGGCCTCCCCGATACCGGGAAGGCCCTTGATTTTTATTCTGCAGCGCCGGTGTAATCCCGGTCAAAAGTAATGACCGCATACCAGGTTTCCGGCTGCGCCGCCAGCTGTTCCTCTACCTGACGGCGGATCTGATCGAAGGAAAGCGGACAGTCGAAGGGAACGACGACATCGAAGATCAGATTGGTATGGGTAGGGCCGCTGACAATACGGAAGTCATGAAACGTCAGCGAAGGATCGATCTGGCCCAGAATCCGGGTAATCAGCTGCCGTCCCTCAGCTACCTGCGGACTGTCGGTTTCAATCGGATCCATATGAATCGTCATCATGACATGCAGCTGTTCATAAATCTGTTTTTCTATTTCATCAATCGTATCATGAATCTGCAGAAGATCGCCGCTGCTGCTGACCTCCGCATGAGCGCTGCCGATCAGATTCCCCGGTCCGTAGCTGTGAATGATCATATCATGAATTCCCAGAATCTGCGGCCGGCTCAGCATAACCTGGCGAATATTGCGTACCAGCTGCGGATCGGCCGGCTGTCCCAGCAGCTGATTGACGGTATCTTTGATAATCCCATAGCCGCAGACAAACACAAACAGCGATACGATGATCCCCATCACCCCATCGACCGGCAGATCGGTCACCAGCGACAGCAAAAGGGAAATGACCGTAGCGAAAGTGGCCGCCACATCGTTGAGCGAATCCTGTGCCGTCGCCAGCATGACTCCCGACTGAATCCGATTGCCCAGTTTGCGGTTAAAACCGCACATCCACAGCTTCAGGCCGATCGAAGCCAATAACGATAACAGCACCGCAAGACTGAAATGAACCGGCTGCGGATGAATGATTTTATCTACCGATCCGCTGAGCAGTTCAAAACCGACAAACAGGATGACGGCCGCCAGCACCAGCGAAGTCAGATACTCCATCCGGCCATGACCGAAAGGATGATCCTTATCGGCTGGTTTGGCCGCCAGTTTATAGCCAAACAGCGTCACGATGCAGCTGGCGCTGTCCGACAGATTATTAAAGGCATCCGAAGTGATCGCGATGGAATTGGACAGCATCCCCATGACCAGTTTCACGAAAAACAACACAAGATTGCAGGCAATCCCGGTCAGACTGCTGAGCGTACCATACCGCTGTCTGACTTTTGGGTCCTCCGTTTGTTCATAATCCGGTATAAACCGGTGAATCAGCCATTCTGTCATGTGATCCTCTCCTTCCAGCAACTGTCAGTTTACCACAGAAAATCCTGTTAGCCGAGACTATTTTATGCTCAGTTCCGTTTTTTGAACGTCGGCCCGCCGGACTTTCGGAAACATCAGCCGCAGCTGAAGCAGCACTTCCGGAAACAGAATCAGCCAGGGCAGAAGAAACCGCGGCAATGCCTTGGCACTTTCGGCATACATGCCCTGCAGAAGAAACGGCATCCAGGATGAGGGCATCATGGCCAGAAGCACTCCCATCAATACCCCGGCCGCCAGCAGAACATTCAGCCGCCGGCGGATGCGGTGGCGCAGACGGCGGCCTTCCTGACCCAGCCGCCAGACGCTCAGCACGCCTGCCAGCGCGCTCAATCCCAGCGCCACAGACCACCAGGAACGCAAGCCGACCGGCTGCAGGCTCAGCAGTCCCAGCCCTGCCGCAGCCGCCACGCCGCTTTCTTTCGCAATCCATAACCAGTCCGCACGTTCCCTGGACTCCGCCATCGTCAGACACAGCATAACGGCGCAGGCGATCAGAAACGTCCCGCAGGCCCCCTCTCCATTCAGCAGATACACCATCCCGGCCAGATGCAGACCGGCGCTCATCAGCAGTTTTTCTTTCAGTTCCATCGTATTCCCTTCTTTCATCGTCCATACTATATCACAGGTTCACTTTTTTATTGTCCGATTAATCGGACAGAAGTAAAATTAAAACAGGTGATGATCATGGCCAATCAGAAACAACAGAAAGAGAAATGTCTGGCACTGGCGGATATTCTGCGCCAATACAGCGATGAACAGCATTTCCTGAGCTGCGACATGCTTATCCGTCATCTGGCGGAAAAAGGATTCAGCGCCGAACGCAAGTCCGTCTATGCCGACCTGAATATCCTGCGGGCCAGCGGCATGGATATTCGCTATCAGCCGAAAAAAGGCTACCGGCTTGCCAGCCGTCCGCTGGATGCGGCCCGGCTGAAACTGCTTTGCGATCTTATCTGCAGCAGCGGCGGTCTGGATGATGATCAGACCCGGGAGCTTTGCCGGATGCTGGCGGATCAGTGTTCCATCTATCAGCGGCAGACAGCCTTCGCCATCCCCGGTCCTATTCCCTCCACCCCTTCCAATCCGGAGTTTCTTGATAACGTCGCCATCTTACTGGAAGCGATCCGGCAGGATGTGGAGATTGAATTCCGCTATTTCGATCTGACCGTTCACCGTCAGAAACAATACCGCCGCCGGCGCCGTTACCGATTACTGCCTTATGCGCTGATCTGGGAAAATCAGCACTATTACTGCGTCGGCACCTCTTTTCACCATTCCGGCTTTTCCCATTACCGGGTCGATAAAATGGAACAGATCCGCCCCGACAACATCCCCCGCGAGAAAATTCCTTTTGACGCCGGTCAGTACGCAGCCCGGACTTTCGGCATGTTTTCCAGCCCGCCTGTCAACATGACGCTGCGCTTTGATCTGTCGCTGGTCAACACGGTGTTCGACCGTTTCGGACAGGACATCCTGATCACCCGCATCGGTGAATCCTGGTTTGAGTTCAATGTGACGACCAGTCCCTCAGCGCCGTTTCTCGGCTGGCTGTTCCAGTTCGGCAGCCGGGCTGCCATCATCGCGCCTGCCCAGCTGAAAGAACAGATGAAAAAAGCAGCACAGGATGTGCTGCGGGGGTTGGAAACGGACGAAAATCATGATACAGACGGCAATGCAATCTGATCTTTTCTGGCATGCAGAAAGCGGGCCAGCTGCCGTACCGGCGGCGAAGTCTGTTCATTTCTGACTGCCGTCTGCATCCGCCAGCCATTCTTTTCCCGTACCGGAATCCGGACATAATCCGGAAGCTGAATATGGTATTGCGGATTGCCCATCGTCACCGCCTGAACCACCGGCAGCACAGCTTCCACACTTTCCAGACTGGAGCCGATGAAGACGATCTTTGCGGCGCTGCCCATCTGCCGCATATGATAGACATAACAGTCATGAATTTTATACTCCTCGCTCAGCGTGACAAACGGTTCGTCGCGAATATCCTGAAACCGCAGCGACGCGCTGTTTGCCAGCCGGTGCCGCTTCGGAATGCAGAAATAATCCGGCGCTTCGCACAGCAGCTGACATTTCAGCTGACGGCTGAGCACCGGACCGCTGAGCAGCGCCAGATCGGCACGACGCTGCAGCAATTGCTGTTCAGCGCTTTTATCCGGCATCTCCCGGATCATCAAAAGCTGATCCGGATGCAGCTGCTGATACTGATGAAACAGATCTATCGTCAGCTTCATCAGATATGTGGACACCACAACCTGAATTTTCTGCACCGGTTCCTTCTTCATGCCCTCGTGAATTTCATTCATGCGGCTGATCATGTCCTTCATCCGCGTAACATAAATCACCCCTTCCGCAGTCAGTTCGATATGTCCCTGATGAAAACGCAGCAGTTCCGTATTCAGCTCCCGCTGCAGCGCTTTCAGACTGCGGCTGAGCCCCTGCGGAGAAATGAAGAACTTCTGAGCGCTGGCGGAGATGTTCAGCGTCTCCGCCACATCCATAAAATATGTGATCTGTTCCAGCGTCATACCGGTTTCCCCCTTCCATTTGATTGTATTTTATCATATTTCCTTTCTTTCCCGTTCCAAACGGCCAGGGCGAAACAATTTGTTGTCTTGTCCATCAACGATCTGTTTGCGCCCTCGCCTCCTTTTTCCCGTTATAATCGAGGTCAGAAAGGAAGGAAAACGCATGAAGAAACTTCTGTATTGGACGCTGTCCCTCATCATGGCAGCCAGTCTGACCGCCTGTTCCGCCAGTACCGGCCAGCCTGCCGATGATGCCTCCTCCACGCCGCAAACCACCCAAACCGCCACGCTGAAAGACGGTACCTACGACGGCTATGATCCGCAGCCAACCTATCTGGCAAGAGCGCTGGTCACCATTGAAGACGGTAAGGCCGTCAGCTACGAATTTGAGGAAATTCACCTGCCGAATTACTGGGCGACCTATACTCAGGAAGAAGCGCAGCAGGCGGGGGAAGAAGAGGTGATCGCCATCGAGGGATCCCGCGGCACTACCTGGTACGCCCGGCATGTCGTCATCGGTACCGGCGATGAAGCGATTCATCTGACCGCTCAGGATCAGCCGAAAGAAGCGGCCAACGGATCCTCCTATCTTGTCTATGGCAATCAGGATATCGATGATTTCAGCGAATACGTCGCTGACGATGATCATGCCGCCTGGTATTACGAACAGATTCTGGCCGGCAATTACTGGATTGAAGACGCTTCGGGCAACCTGAAGGAAGATCTGGCCACGTATTCCTATACCCGGGATGACGGAGTCGTGCTGGACAAGGCGCAGTCCCGCTGCAAAACGCAGATCATGCACTGGACAGCGGAAGGAAGCGGCATCGGCACGGAAATGGGAGCGAACGGCTGGAGCGGCAATCTGACCATTCTGGGCGATACGTTGCTGCAGTTGCAGTTTCCGCAAGGCGAAGTCACCAAAAATCAGGAGAATCAGGTTGTCATCGCCGATACCGTCACCACCGCCACCATCGAAGAATATCAGGGCTATGTGCAGATGTTCTACGATGCCTACAACAAAGCGAAAGCCTGAAAAAGAATTCAACTATAAAAACAATCCCTCTTCTGCTTCAGGAAAAGGACCAATTCCTGATCGGAAGAGGGATTGTGTTTCAATACAGAGTCATCACAACCATCGTTTACTTATCCATTATTATCAGAATCCGCAGGCAATGCCGCTTCCGCTTCCGTACGCGCTGACAGCGGCAGCGGGCCGATCTGGCGTACATCATAGTTCAGACGAGCCTGATCGGAAGGATAACGCTTGTAGAACCGGCTGCACACCCGATCCACGATGATATAGGCATCTTCTTTCCGGCGCATTTCCATCATGATCGCATACTGATACTGCGACACCCGGCAGAAAATATCGCTGCCGCGCAGGCTGTTTTTCAATACCCGGTTCAGGTATTCCAGCATATCGGAAATGTCTTCTTCCTCATGAAACGGGCGCAGATTCAGAAGCAGCAGATAAAAACAGCCGCGGGTACGCCGGATTTCCCGGCAGTTGACCTGATACAGCTTCTGAAACACCGGCCGTTCGCAATAAAAAGCCATCGGTTCCTGAACTTCCTCATCCAGCGAGCTGATCAGCTCGTCCAGCGTCAGCGGATTTCCATTTTCCGCGCTGATGAAGTAAATCAACGCCTGGGATTTTCCCTGGAATTCAATGCCGTATTCCCTGTAAAATGCGCCGGCCACCGCGTCATACATCTGAATCGCCTCGCTGAAACGGCGCTGACGAACCAGATTTCGTAAATACAGATAATATACCTGATCGTTGTAAGGCTCCAGCATCAGCAGCGTCTTGTACAGCGTCTCCGCCGTCCGGTAGGCTTCCCGCTGTTCCAGCTCATCGCTCATCGTTTCCGCGCTTTCCACCATCATTCGCCAGAGATATTCCCTCTGCAGCCGGATCCATTCGTCTTCCATCCCGCTGAGAAAGGCGCCCTGTGCCAGCGCAGCCAGCCGATCGGCTTCACCGGCATCCGATCGGGAACAGATCGCTTCCAGCTCGGCCACATCCAGATCGCAATCCAGTTCGGGATTGAACTGATACCCTCCCTTTACAGTCAGAATCCATTCTTCGTTCTGGCCGTACGGTAACTGTTCCAATTCTCTGCGCAGCCGGAAAATCGCGAATTTCATCGCGTTTTGAGGGCTTTTGCAGTCATGCCAGAACGTTTCGATCAACGTCTGCTTGGTCACGATACGATCCCGCTTCACGATCAGATAGGCCAGCAATGAAGCCAGCTGTTTCCCCATGATGCCGTTGATATCCAGTTCCGTTTCTTCGCAGCTCATCCGGAAAGTTCCCATCATTGTTATTTTCCACTTCATCTTCATTCCCCATTACCTCCCGCTTTCATAAAAGCGGATTGTATTTTCAACCCCAGGTTCCACTGGAAAGCGCCAGGACGATCACGATGGCATTCAGCAGCATTTCCAGAAAAACAATCCGGTAAAAGGAAGGCTTGGACACTTTGTGATGAAACACAATCATCCCCAGGCCGATTCCCCAGGCCCCCATCAACAGGCCAATCAGAAACAGCGTTTTCTCAGCGATCCGGCGATGATGACACCGGGCCTGCCGCTTATCCCAACCGCACAGTACAAAGCCGCCAGCTGAAAATACCAGGGTCAGCAGCGCCAGGCTCTGCCTCATAACACCGGCTGATCTTTCGGATCGTGATTCAGCACCTCGCAACCCTGTTCCGTAACCAGAACCAGATCTTCGATGCGGACTCCGCCCACTGCCGGCAGATAGATTCCCGGTTCAATCGAAAAGCACATGCCCGCTTCCACCTGCGTTTCATTGACCGCGCTGACGTCAAACGGTTCATGGACGTTCAGTCCGATACCATGTCCCGTACGGTGCGTGAAATACGGTCCGTAACCGGCTTCTTCAATCACCTGCCGGCATGCCCGGTCAATGTCGCAGAAACGTACTCCCGGCCGTACTGCCGCGATGCCGGCCAGATTGGCGCGCAGCACCGTCTGATATACCTGCGGCATGCTCATGTGACCGACAAAAAACGTTCGGGTCATATCGGAACAGTAATCCTCAAACCGGCAGCCCATGTCGATGATGACCGACATGCCCTCTTTCAGCACCTTGTCCGAGGGCGTCGCATGCGGATCAGCGCCGTTTTCGGCAAACGCCACAATCGTCTCAAACGACGGCTCGCTGTGAGCGATCTGCTGAAAAGCCTGCCGGATTTCCTGCTCCAGCTGTTTTTCCGTCTTTCCAATCTGAATCAGCTGTCTGACCCGGGCCATCACCGCGTCGTTGTTCAGCGAGGCCTGCCGCATTTTCTGCTGTTCCTGCTCGTCCTTGATCGCGCGGATTTTATCCACCGGATTCTCTTCGCTCAGCGTCAGATCCGGACGGCGCTTCATCAGCCGCAGCACAAACCCTGCCGGCCAGAGCGGATCCACCGCCACCGTTCCCGACAGAAACGGATCCAGCACCGCCACCCCGTCTTCCGTATCATTAAAGCGGACAAGCTGAAAATCCGGCCGCGGCGTCAGAGGGAACAGTTCGTTCAGAAACAGCACCGGCTGTCCCTTTTGCCGTACCAGCAGCACAATCATCCGTTCGCCGCAGGAAAAGCTGAGTCCGGTAAAATAGCGGATCGCAGCCGGATGCGAAATAATGCAGCCATCCAGCCCTTCCTTTTTCATACGCTGCCGAAGTCTTGTCCATCTGTCTTCCATGCGTTACTCCTCCTGATCTTTATCGATATCATACCTTATTTTTTCTGTTTCCGCATCGCTTTTTTCCATCCCGCCCGCTTCCATCAGCCATTTGCGGTGAGCGCTGACCAGCGGCAGATGAGCCAGCTCTTCTTTGTTTACCCAGAAGCAGTCCTCCAGCGCGATGCTCTGCAGCCGGCCTCGATAACATTCCATCTCCCAGACACGATGGGAAAAAACATGACGGCGATGTCCCTGATAACTCAGCTGCGGCGTCTGCCGCAGCGCGATTTCTGTCTGCGGCAGGCGATACAGCCCCTTCATCAATCCGTCAGACCAGTCCTGACTCAAAAGAATCTGCCGGCGGTCATTTTCAATCCAGTATGTATACAGCTGCCGCCGCTGCGGCGGTTTCGCTTTCTTTTTGACCGGATAATCCGCCCAGGTGCCATCCTGAGCACACCGGCATGCAGACCGCAGCGGGCAAAGCAGACACTGCGGATTTTTCGGCGTACAGACCAGCGCGCCCAGCTCCATCAATGCCTGTGTGAACACCGCAGGATCGCTGCCTTCCATCCACGTCCAGACCTGCCGGCTCACGTTGTCCACCGTGCTCTTTCGGGTAATCTCTTCCTCAATCTGACAAAGGCGGCTCGTCACGCGCAGCACATTGCCATCCACGGCCGGCGTCCGCTGTCCATAGGCGATGCTGGCAATCGCTCCGGCTGTGTACGCCCCGATTCCCGGAATGGTTCGCAACTGCTGCACATCCACCGGCAGCTGACCATGAAACTGCTGGCAGACGACTTTCGCTCCTTCATGCAGCTTGCGGGCGCGGTTATAATAGCCCAGCCCCTGCCACAGGTGCAGCACCTCCTCCAGCGGCGCCTTCGCCAGAGAAGCGACATCCGGCCACTTGGCCATCCAGCGCTGATAATACGGCAGCATGGACTCGATGCGGGTCTGCTGCGCCATCACCTCGCTGACCCAGATCGCATACGGGTCACGGCTGCGGCGAAAGGGCAGATCCCGATGGCTTCGCAGATACCAGGCGCAAAGTTCCTGTTGAATATTCATCTCTTTCTCACCTTGTTTATTGTAGCCTGTTTGCGCCGCAAACTCAAATTTCCGTTTTCCTTGCATCGTGATACAATGAAAACAAAAGGAGGATTTCCCTTATGGATCAGATCCGGCAGCTGCAGACGATCATCGATCAAGGGCAGCGCATTGTCTTTTTTACCGGTGCGGGAGCATCGACGGAAAGCGGCATTCCCGATTTTCGCAGTGCGGATGGCGTCTACCGCAAACCCTGGCCTATTCCGCCGGAAGAGGTGATCAGCCATCATTTCTTCCAGCAGCATCCCCAACAGTTCTATCAGTTTTACCGTCAGCGCATGCTTTTCCCGCAAGCCCGGCCCAATGCCGCTCACCGCGTCATGGCCCAACTGGAACAATGCGGAAAAAGTCTTGGCGTCGTAACGCAGAACATCGACCATCTGCATACTCTGGCAGGCAGCCGCACCGTTGCAGAACTGCACGGCTCCGTCATGCGCAACTACTGCGTCCGCTGCCATCATCAGGAAGGGCTGGATTTCATCCTCAATGCGGAAGAGGTCCCGCGCTGTCCGCGCTGCGGCGCCATCATGAAGCCGGATGTCGTTTTGTATGAAGAACCGCTGGATCCGCAGGTCGTGGATCTGGCACTGCAGCTGATTCGCAGCGCGGATGTTCTGATCATCTGCGGAACGTCGCTGTCTGTTTATCCCGCCGCCGGATTTCTTCAACAGTTCTCCGGCAACCGGCTGGTCGTCATCAACCGTTCTGCGACGCCGGTGGATGAACAGGCAGATCTGTGTCTGCGCCAGCCGCTGGCTCAGACGCTGGCAGCGCTGCGGCTGGCCTCATCTTCAGACCAATAATCTGAACCCCTTTGTCCTGATGTTTCAACAGAAACAGTCTGCCCGCCCGGCAGACTTCATTCCTGATGCTACAAAAACAATGAGAATCTCTGTCAGAGATTCTCATTGTTTTATTTGATATCATAGGGACTGAACACTTTCTGCCCCGCACTCAGAGTCACGCCCTTGGCCTGCATCATCTCATCGACCGTGACCAGCTGATACCCCTGTTCGATCAGAGCCGGCACCAGCTGCCTGACCGCCTCTACCGTTTCCGCATGAATATCATGCAGCAGAACAATGGAGCCGTCCTTCACTTCGCTGAGCGTGTTATCCACGGTCTGCTGAGGATCGCGGGTTTTCCAGTCCAACGTGTCAATGCTCCACATGATCAGTGGATAAGCGGATGTCTGCCGCACCTGATCGTTCACCAGCCCATACGGCGGCCGAAACAGCCGTATCGTTACCTGCCAGTCCGTCAGTTCCTCCACCAGCTGCGTCGTTTTGTCCAGCTGAAAGGCCAGACTGTCTCCGCTGAGCTTGGTCAGTTTCGGATGACTGTAGGAGTGCGAAGCGGCCTCGCTGCCGGAGTTGATCACCATCAGCGTGGTTTCCGGATACTTTTCTACCCGATATCCCTGCATGAAAAAGGTCGCGGCGCTGTCATACCGCTGCAGCACTTCCAGAATCTGCACCGTGTTGGTTGGATGGGGGCCATCATCAAAGGTCAGCGCCACCATCGGCCGATTTGGATCGACGGTCCGCGGCGCAATGCGAACCTTATTTTCCGGTAACGGCGATTGTCCGGCATCCAGCAGGAAATGTTCTCCCAACTCGCTTACCGGCAATTCCCACTGCAGTCCCTGCTCGCTCATCACCCCGGGCCTGAAGGTAAACTTCAACGTGCCCTCTTCCAGCGTAAAGGCACTGAAATTGCCTGAATCCCAGGCTGAAGCCTCGATAAACGGCAGCGTATAGGCGACCTCCTTCATGTCCTCACGATTTTTCATCGCATTGCGAAACTGCGCGGAAATCCACTGCAGTCCAGCCTGATCAAACGCTGTACTGCCATCCACCAGCGTCAGCGTCGTCATATCGATCACATAGCCGCCCGCCGGCTGAGACTGCTGAGTCTGATCATCCTCTATCGTATAGATCACCGAACAATACCGCCCGTTTTCCAGGTGCGTGCGGTAGTCCGCCTTCACCCGCAGCGAAGTCTGTTCCGTCTGTTGGTTCAGCGTACTCTGCAGCTGATTGAACAGAACCTCAGCCTGCTGACGGGCGATATCCGTCCAGCCGGCACTGCTTTCTTCATCCGGATAAAACACCGCGATTTCACTTTCCCGCACCTCGCCGCGAAGCGCCTCTGCCTCACGCCCGTTTTGCGAACGCAGAAAACCGGGCTGAATCAGATGAAACAGATAAATTGTCCCACCGGCAATCATGGCCAGGACGAGTACAGCAACACTCATTAACAGGATCAGATTCCCGACCCTCAGTCTGCGAATTTTTCTTTTTCGTTTTTTCTGCATCAATAATCCTTCCTTTACGCTGATCGGTCTCAGCTCGATTATTACGCAAAACCGTTGTTTCTTTTGTTGATAAAAAAAGGAAACTCCCACAGGAATTTCCAGGACTGATTTTCTGGTGCGATCGACAGGAGTTGAACCTGCGACCTAGCGCTTAGGAGGCGCTCGCTCTATCCAGCTGAGCTACGACCGCACATCCGTCCGAAACTTCCTCTGCTTTGCAACATCATTGTAGTTTTCCCTCTTACAATGGTCAAGCACAGACCTCTTACGAAATCTTACAAATTGATGACAGAGGAACCGGCTCATTTATTATAGCGAATTTTCATTCGTTTGACCAGCAGGAAATCCGGTTCCCTCCATGGCTTCCGGCCGTTCGCTTGTTCGCATCCTTTCTTCGGGTATTTTACCCCTTAATTACAATAACTATTCCGGATCGTTTAATCATATTATGCGAGATAACCTTTAAAATAATAGTGTTCTCTATGCCAATGAACAAGTTATTTGTAGTTATCCTCTTTTTTTTGTATAATTAAATCATCAAGGGAGGAATACCCCATGTTTAAAGCGAAGCTCAAAGCGGCTTATCAGGATCTGACTCAGTCTGAAAAACTGGTTGCCGACTACATTCTTGAGCACATTGACGATATCAAGACCATTACCTCACATCAGCTGGCCATCAATACCAACATCGGCCAGTCTACTATCATTCGTTTTTCCCAGAAGCTGGGCTATGGCAGCTTTCGCGAACTGCTGGCGGATCTGTCTGCCATCCCCCGGCAGGATATTTACCGCGAGGAAATCCAGATTCATGAGTCGATGAACGATACCAACCGCAAGATTATCGCGCAGTATCAGGATATCGTGGAAATCACTTTCCAGAACAACAAGGCGGAAATCATCCAGCAGGCTTGCGACATGCTGACACGGGCCAAAAAGGTCATCACCTTCGGTATCGGCAGTTCCAACCTGTTTTGCGAATATCTGGCCAATCAGCTGGTCAAAATGGGACTTCTCTGCATTACCAGTCAGACGCCGCATACGATCTATTCCCTGATCGATCAGTCGCGCAAGGATACCGTACTCTTTCTGATCTCGGAATCAGGGGAAACTCATGAGGTCATCAAGGCGGCTTCCATCGCCAAGGAAAGAGGCGTTCCGATCATCGCAATGACCCGCATGTCCAAAAATCCGCTGCACGGGTACGCCGATCTGCTGCTGAAAACGGTCGCGTTTGAAACGCAAACCCGGCTCAACATCACGACGATGCGTTGTTCCCAGCTGTATCTGATCGACGCGCTGTATCTCAATATCATGAAAAGCAATTTTACCAAATACAACAAGATCATCGCTCGTTCCGAAGTGCTTTCCGATCGCCGCCAGTGAATCGAAACCGGGATGAAAAGTGTACAAAAAGCTCCGGCATGCGGAGCTTTTTGTATGCTGACAAGCCATCTGAAAGCCTTCACGATCGAAACAGATGGAAAAAGCCGGTTCTCTTTTTTCTGCGCCGCACAGGTCTGCGGCTGAATTTCAGGCGGAATCCGCCGCCTTTTTTTCTGTTCAGCTTGTTCATTCCCAGTGCCTCCTGTCTGTCTTGCTGATCTGCGGACAGATCCGCTTCTGCCGCATCAGGAAAGTCCTGTGCCGGAATCCGGATTGTCCTTTGTATCCTGCGATCCATGACCGGGCAGGCTTCCCTTTCAGGATTAGTATGCCCGCTGGCGGCTGCGTTATGAAAAAAAGCCGCAGCCACGGCCGGATGGCCTGAAAGCGGCGGCTTTGTCATGATTTTCTGTTGATCTTGTCGTTGAGAACTTCCTTTGTCTCCGACAACGCTTTTCTGGTTCTGGTTCGCGCCTGATCCAGCCATTCGCGGAAATCACTGGAAAACTGGCGATTGATCTGATATGGGAACGCTCTGTTCAGCCGGCTGCGGAATTTTTCCATTCGCGGCGGCGTCAGTTCCAGCCGCTGCAGCATCTGCTCCACGACCTCTGCTATCCGTTCATCCACATCCGTGCTGTCCATCAGCTGCTGGACATACTCATAAAACGGCACATTCTCCGGAATCTGTCCCAGCCCGCGCACTACGCTTCTCAGCTGCTGAGCATATTCCTGCAACTCGGCAAACTCCTTGTTGCGCCGTAACAGTGCGGATACCGTGCGAATCAGATCGATCACAAACAATACGGTAAACAACAGCGTCGAAGCGATCAGCACCGGCTCGCTTACCGCATTGAGCGCCTTCATCAACAGCGGCTGGATTCCATATACGACAACCAGGCACAGAAGGCCAAACAACGTGGAATTCAAAAGACAGATTCTGCCGTTCAGATTCAGACGGAATCGGGAATAATCCCACCAGCGGGTATGAAACAGTTTTTCCAGAATCACACTGGTTACATATTCCAGCACGCTGGTGATGACCATCCCCAGCAAAAATACCCATATCGGCCACGGCTGCAGCGGCTGCAGCAAGACCAGCACAAAAACCGCCCCAAAGCCATAGATCGGACAGACCGGTCCGGCCAGAAAACCGCGGTTAATCCAGCGGCGCTGAAAAAATGAGCAGTACAGGCTTTCTGCAGCCCAGCCCAGAACACTGTAGATATAAAACAAGGCCAGCGCCAGAAACAGAGCTTCCATCATTCTTCCTCCTTCGCCGTCAGTTTTCTGAGCACTTCACTCAGCCGCTGTCCGGCCTGTTGCGGCGTCAGTGAATTACCCGGCTGTGCCCACCAGCACAAAACACTCCAGCAGGCGGCAGCAGCGCAATCCAGCAACAGCGGATCCGGCGCTTCCGCAAGAAACAGCCAGCCTTTTTTTTGTACAGTGGTAAGCCATTGCTGGAAATCCGGCAGCAGCGGCTGCAGCCGCTGATTCTGCTGCAGCGTCTGAAAAAACTCCCGATGACGGCCGACAAAGCTGAAAAACAGACGGCAGAAATCCTCCGGCGTACGCAGCACCGCATTTTCAAACAACGTTCTGCCCTGTTCCTCCACTTCTTTCAGCGCGCTCTGCAGCACTTGCTGCTTGCTGGAAAAGATCCGATAGAAAGTCCGGCGGACAAGCCGGGCCCGGTCCGTGATCTCCTCAATGGTAATTTCCTGATAGTTCTTCTCTTTCATCAAAGCCAGCAGAGAATGAACGATGCCTTCTTCCGAACAAATCCGAATTGCTTTTTCCATAGCCACTCTCCTTACCCAATCAGAAGTATTATAAACCGTTCTTCAATCTGTCACAAGTGTGACATTTCATTCCCCGCTGTAATCGACTGCCAGCTGTCAGGAAAAACAGTTCCAGCATGAATCTTTCTCATTTCCCGTGCTCATCCTGTTCTGCCCCTGATGAATTCTATTCGTACGCCGCTCAAAATAACCCCCGTTTCCTGTCCGGAAAATTGCTGTCGGATCATTTTCCTGGGATTCGGATTCCCTTATGGCGCAGCCGACGACTGAAATTGTGCGTTGTGAATTTACGCTTTGCAAAAGAAAAACCATGCCTTTTCCCTGATAAGGGAAAAAGTATGGGGTTTTGTCAATAATCTGTAACACCCAGAAATCTGTACGTTTTATTTTGAACGATCTTTGAACGTTTTTTACAGGAATGATTTGAAATTGCATTTAGAAAATTCCAAAATAAATAAAAAAGCCCTCTGTTAAAGGCTTTTTATAACCGCATGATCTGCGTTTTATTTTCTCATGGTGCCGGCTATAGGACTTGAACCTACCACCTACGCGTTACGAGTGCGTTGCTCTACCTGATGAGCTAAGCCGGCGTGCTCTTATAGTGTATAAAAAGTTTTTTTCTCTGTCAAGGTTTTATTCACGTTTTTCCCCCTTTTTCCCCAGGCCTGCGCGGAAGACGACCGAACAGGCCTCTGATTTTTCCATGATTTCTTTTTATCGCCCGCTACGATCCGAACCGGATTCATCATTTACGGTTCCAGCTCGTACAACATCGGCAGATCAGCCACGGTGATGATGCCGATCGGTTTCTGATGCGGACTGCCGTTTTCCGTAATCAGAATGGCGGACACGCTGATTCCCCGATGCAGACTGCTTTCAAACATTTCCTGAACCCGGGCGACATCCGCGCTTCTTTCCACAAACAGTACCCGCTCCTTCCTGTCGCGCGTGTTCAGACAATCGCTGACCCGGCCTTTCAGCGGACGCCGGTTTTCCTGACATTCCATCATCCAGCGGACAATCCGTTCCGTCGTCAGCAGGCCGTGATAGCCTCCCTGAGCGTAAACCGGCAGTTTGGACGTTTTCAGCCGTTCCATCATCCGGCAAGCCTCCATGATCTCCATCTGCGGATCGCAGATCATGACCGGTTTCAGAAAATGATCGCTGATTTTCGGCGGTTCACAGATTCTGCGTGCCAGCTCCTCAATGTTGTCCACCACCTCGTCCACCGGGATGGCGATCACCCGTCCCTCACCGGAGCGCTGATGCACAATCGCATTGCGCAGATCCGCATATTCCTGCAGCTCCAGTTCATTTTTCCGCACGGTGCTGTTGGTTTTGGCAACCTGATTGACAAGCTGATAAAAGCGGGTATATTTTGTCACTCCGGCCAGCTGCTTCAGCTGTTTTTCAATGCGGACAAAGGCGTTGAGAAAACGCTGGGCATTATCCATGATCTCACCTTCTTTTTTTTATTATATCAGGATTTCCCACCGTTTCCCAGTTTCAGATCAGCGAAGCGAATCCACAATCCCGGTTTTGGCTGCCGTCTTCTCATCTTTTCGTTTCAGAATCCGGGCCGGAACCCCGCCCGCCACACAATAAGGCGGAACATCCCGGGTAACTACGGCCCCGGCGGCGATGACCGCGTGATCTCCCACCGTGACCCCTTCCAGTACTGTCGCGTTGGCGCCGATCAGCACATGATCGCCAATGACTGTCGGCTGGGCGCTGAACGGTTCCAGGACCCCGGCGATCACCGCTCCGGCGCCGATATGGCAGCTCTGACCAATCCGGGCGCGGGCGCCAACGACCGCATTCATATCGATCATCGTCTTCTTCTGGATGCAGGCTCCGACGTTGACGACCGCTCCCATCATGACGACCACCTCGCTGCCCAGCACCACCTCATCGCGGATCAGCGCGCCCGGTTCAATCCGAACCGGCAGATCCTGAGTATCCAGCAATGGCCAGGCGCTGTTGCGCTGCAGGCAGAAAACGTGCAGATCACGAAGCAGCCGGCGCTGTGCCTGCAGCTGAGGACGAATCTGTTCCCATTCGCCAATCAGAAGACAGCCCCGCCTGCCCTCACAGACAAAGACATGCCGCCACACTCCCGGCCGCCGCTGCTTCAGCAACACCGCCACCAGGGTAGAGCGCGGATGTGTGTGAATCCGTTCAATCAGCTCTTCCGTCGTCATTCTGATCTTCCTCCCATTCCACCTTGCCGATATAGCCAGACTTGCCGCACAGAAACAGACGCTGCCGCCATGTTCTGACCTGCAGTTCGCCGCCGGCGCTGCGCACAGTTACCGGCAGACGGCACAGACCGAAAAGCGAGCCGGCTGCCGCCGCCGCACAGGCGCCGCTGCCGCAGGACAGCGTCCAGCCGACGCCCCGCTCCCATGTCCGGATCCGCAACGTCGCTCCTTCTGGATCCAGACAGACAAAATCCACATTGGTCCCCTGACAGAAAAACGGATCCTGTTCAATCTGCCGCGCCCGGTCATCGTCAATCGAGGCCGGATCGTCCACAAAGATCACCGTATGCGGAACGCCGATCCAGAAGCTGCAGGAACAGCTTTGCGGACAACAGGGCGGATGCACCAGACCGGGATGAAAACGGGCGGTGATGCGCCGGCTGTCAAAATCCGGGCAGCCCATATCCAGCTCACAGACAAACGGTTCTGTGCTGACAATGCGCGCTTCCCGCACCCCGTCCGCCGTATGCACCGAAACGGAAGACTGACGGATCCATCCATGCCGCCAGGCATAATGCACAGCGCAGCGCAGCCCGTTGCCGCACATGGATGGCGCCGAACCGTCGGCATTGATCACCGTCATGGTCAGCGGCTGCCGCTGAAGCAGGATCACCCCATCCGCCCCCAGGCCATAATGCCTGTCGCATAACCGCCGTACCTGCGAAACCGACAGGCTGCCAGAGGGAAGCGAAGCGATCAGAAAATCATTGCCGCAGCACTGATATTTTTCCACAATCATGACGTTCTTCTCTCCTTTCTCAACCATCCCTGCTCCAGCGCCCATTCCGCAATCTGAACCGCATTGGTCGCCGCCCCCTTGCGCAGTTGATCGAAACAGCACCACAGCTGGATTTCATCAGGAAATCGCGGATCCATCCGCAATCGTCCCACTGCCGTCAGATCGCTGCCGCTGTATTCCAGCGGCGTAGGGTAAGGAAGCTGCAGGCGCAGTCCCGGACTGTGCCGGATCCGGTCCATCAGCGCCTCCAGATCGATCTGTTTTTCCGTCTGAGCCACAATGGCCGCGCTGTGACAGCGAACAACCGGCACCCGTACACAGGTGCAGCTGACCTGCAGCGAAGGCAGATCCAGAATCTTGCGGCCTTCCCGCTGCAGTTTCTGTTCTTCCTCGCTGATCCCCATCTCATTCAGCGCGCCGATCTGCGGAATGACATTGCCGGCGATAGGACGGGGAAACACCTCCGGCGCCATCCGGGGATCCTGCAGCTGTCTTGTCAGTTCCTCCATCCCTCTTTTTCCCGCCCCCGATACCGCCTGGTATGTGCTGACCCACAACCGCCGGCAGCCGTACAGGCAATGAAGCGGCCAGAGCGCCATCAGCGCCAAAATGGTCGCGCAGTTGGGATTGGCAATGATCCCGTGATGAAAGGCAATCTGCGCCGCATTGATTTCCGGAATCACCAGCGGTACATGGGGATCCATGCGAAAAGCGCTGCTGTTGTCGATCAGCAAGGCGCCGCTCTGACGAATCCAGGGAAGATAGTGCCGGATCCATGAATTGTCCACCGCTCCCAGCACGATATCCATTCCCTCAAACTGATCTCTGTCCGCTTTTTTCACGACAAACTGACGGCCATGGCATTCCAGCCTCTGCCCCGCACTCTTTTCACTGGCCAGCAGCCGCAGCTGACGAAATGGAAAACGGCGCTGCAGCAAAACTTCCAGCATTGTTCTTCCCACCGCTCCGGTCGCTCCCAGAATAGCCACATTCACCTGTTGCACAATTTCCCTTCTTTCTTTTTCCCTCTACTCCAATATAGCGGCCCGGGCCTGATTGGGTTCCTGTTCTGATCATAAAAAGAGGAATTCACCACTGTAAGCGTTTTCTCAAAGCGATTCTTTTTTCATGATTTTCATGATATTCTGTACTTGAAGGCCGCATGGTTCAGCGCAAAATCCGGATATCACAGGCTTCTGACCGAAAAGCTGCCGCAAGGAGGTTCGATATGCCGAAAAAAGCAATTCAATCTGCCCGCTTCGCATCCGCTTCAGTCTATCCTGCAGATCCCTGGCTGAAGCTGGAACAGGACAGCGAACAAACCCGGCAATGGACACAACAACAGAACCGGCGGACCTCCCAATGGTTTGACCGGCACGCCGCTTCCCTTTTCGCACAGTGCAGCGTCAGCCAGCCTGATGACAGCTATAGCTGCGTCAGCGAAATCGAAGACGGCTTCATCGCCCGAAAACTGCATGGAGATGAAACCTGTGCCGTGGTCCGGCTGGATCCTGATTTCCACGAAACGGAAGTGCTGGTGGATTCCACGCTGGTACCGGGATTCATCTACAACGTTATTCCTTCCCCGGCCGATTCGTCGATTCTGGCAATCTACACGCAGAACCCGCAACAGGAAAAGCCGGAGTTTCTTCTGGTGGACACCCGCAAACAAACGGTTCTGCAGCGATTTGCCCGGTGTTTTTCCGGCGTCTGGAGTCAGCAGGGAGATCAGTTTTTCTTCGCCGAACTGGTTCCCGACGGTCAGGGCGGACAGCTCAGCCATATTCAGGTCTGGCATCTGCTTTCCGGTAAAAGAACGTTGCTGTATCAGGAAACCGACAGCGCCGTCTACTCTTTTGTCCGGACAGGAGGCGACGCGCTGTTTGTTCAGACTTATCTGACCTACACGCAGGTCAAACTGACCCGGATATCCCTCAGCACCGGTCAGATCCATCTCATGAATCCCGGTTCGTTTCACAATGTGAACTTCATCGGCACCGATCAGGGGCTGGACTATTTTACAACCGACGATCAAGCCTCGCGAGGCCGGATCATCGCCTGTCCAACCGGTCAGGATTTCCGCAAGGCAAACGAGGTGGTGCCCCAGCAGGATCGTATCCTGCAAAGTGCCTGTCTTGTTCAGGGACAGCTTGTCTGCTTCTATCTGAACGATGGAGTTTGCGAACTGTGCCTGATCGATCCCCGCCACAACCGCTCCTGTCCGATCCCCCTGCCAGATCCCTGCGGTACTATCACCCTGTTGTCGGAAATTCCGCTGAACATCCGCTCAGGCAGCCCGCTTCTGTTTTTTTCAGTTTCAGAGCTTTCCGTTTCCGCCCTGCATTCTGCGGCTGTCTGTAGCAGCAAGAAAGGTTGAGCCGCTGCAGAAAATCGCCTCCCACGCATCATTTTGCGTGGAAAAGGTCGCCATTGCCGCCCGTGACACAACCCGCCTGCTGGCGTTTCTGGCCTACGATCCGCAACAGGGACCGGTGGAATCCATGCCGGCGATCATGTACGGCTATGGCGGTTTCGCCGTCTGCAACACGCCGATCGCTACCAATCCGGTTCTGCACATGGATATTGCCGAGTGGGTCAGACGGGGTGGTCTCTACATCCAGTGCATCGTCCGCGGCGGCGGAGAATTCGGCGAACAATGGCATCAGCAGGGGATCGGAGAAAACAAAATTCATGCCGTGCATGATTTCATCGACATTGCGCAGGAACTGATCCGCCGTCGCCCTGTCCCACGACGCCCGGCTATTGATTCTGGACGAGGCGACCAGCGGTCTGGATCCGATTGTCCGCGATGAAATTCTCGATCTGTTTCTGGATTTCATTCAGGATGAGGATCATGCGATT
>CAJFOC010000042.1 GCA_904395815.1 uncultured Holdemania sp. | reverse complement strand
TGCCAGGAGAGATCGTAGACGTAGGCAGCGACCGCATCATCCCCGGCATCATCGATATCCACAATCACGGCTACGGCGGCTGGTCGAGAAAGCCGGTCATAAGATGACGATGATGGCCATCGCTCCGGAACTGCCGAAGGCGTATGACGTCATCCGTCTGCTGCACAGCGAGGGCATCAAGGTCGCTTCCGCGCATACCAAGGCGACTTCCGCTCAGATCCGCGATGCGATGGAAACGGTCGGTCTGGATATTGTCACCCATCTGTGCAACGGCATGCGGGGTATTCATCATCGGGAAATCGGCGCGCTGGGTCAGTATCTGATGGAAGATCATCTGATGTATGAGCTGATCACCGACCTGAATCATGTGTGCAAGGAGATGATTCAGCTGTGCTTCAAGCTGCAGCCTTATGACAAGTTCTGCCTGATTTCGGATTCCAATTACATCGCCGGTTTGCCGACCGGTCGGTATATGCGCTATGGAAGAGAAATGATCGCAGATGAAAAAGGCCTGATTCTCGATCTGCATGGCCGAATCTGCGGCAGCGGCAAATGGGTGCTGTACAACATGAAGCAGCTGGTGGAGAACGTCGGCGTCGGACTGGAAGAGGTGGTGCGCATGGCGTCGGGAAATCCGGCCCGGTTTTTGGGCATTGACGATCAGACCGGTTCGATCGCCGAGGGCAAACGTGCCGACCTGGCTGTCATCAGCGACGATTACCAGTGCAAAATGACTTTCGTTCACGGCCGCTGCGTCTATGATCAAAGCGCAGGGCGGCAGGTATTGAATCTGGAAGCGCTGAAGCGCAGAATTGATTGAGGGCTGTATGCGTCGTTTACTTGTCAAGGCGGATGATTACGGCTTTACCGAAGCGATCAGCCTGGGAATTCTGAAAGCGTTCCGCTGCGGTCTTGTCCGCAGTACCGCAGTCATGGTCAACATGCCGGATGCGGCGTCCAGCGTACGCTGGCTGGTGCAGCAGCCGGGATTGTGCGTGGGATTGCATGTGAATGTGGTTATCGGCAAACCTTGTGCGGATCTTTCTGAGGTTGGCGGAATGATTGACGATCACGGTCAGTTTCATTCCTCGGCCTATTGCCGCACGGCGCTGGGGGCGGGGCAGGATCCGATCCCCGATTTGCGGCAGGCCCGTTGTGAGGTGGAAGCCCAGATCCGCCGGTTCATTCATCTGACCGGCCACCGGCCGGAATACCTGGAAGGGCATGCCATCCGTTCGCCGCATCTTCTGCAGGCGATGGCCGAACTGGCAGTGGAATACGATCTTCCGCATCTTTCCTATCTGGACGATGGCAGTTACCGGATCCGTGAGATCCCTCATCGCAGCGCGCCGGTGTATGACTTCTATCCGCGATCAATTCGTCCGCAGGAGTATTTTACCCATGATCTGGGCGGAATTCTGAATTACGATCTGTCGCTGGTGACGATGCATCCGGGCTATCTGGATGATGCGATTTACCGGATGTCTTCCTTTACCCGCGTACGGACGCAGGATCTGGAGGCTCTGACGCATCCGGATACGCTGAAATGGGTGGAGGATCATCAGATTCAGCTGATCTCTTTCCGGGATCTGACCGAGTTTCGCCGCTGAAAAAGAGATGAAATCATAAAAAATCTCCCGTTCCCAGGACCGTCATGATCGGCTATCTGGAAACGGGAGGTTTTTTCATGATTGCAAGTCAGGGTCAGGACCGCTCAGATCCACAACCACGATTTCGCTGTCAGTGCCGATCCGGATCGGCAGCCAGTCGGATCAGCAGAATCAACGCGATGAACGGCCCGATCTGCAGATTCCACAGAATCGCTGCCGTCTGCGATGAGCGTCATCCCATCAGCACTACGGTTCCCAATAACAGAAACCAAAACAACGTCGCAAAACTGCGCGTGGTCACCCATTTTCCAAAGCGGGTATTCATTGTCAGCCTTCACCTCTTTGGAATTGAAAGCGGAAAACGGTCATGATCGATCCTGCGGCGGATCGTTGCGGCTGTGTTTCAGCTGCCGCAGATAAAACAGCACATACAATGCCAGCGACAGTAGCATGGAAACCGCGCACAGTCCGATCAGAAACTGAACTGCGCCATAAGGCAGCTGCGGAAATACGATCAGAATGGCGGTGCTGGTGTAGAGAATGACGGTGTTGGCCTTGCCGTACCACTGAGCGCTGTTTACCTTATCCGCCCGTTTGAGAGTTATCCACCCCATGGCGGCCATGACCAGCTCTTTGAAGACAAAAAGCCCGATCAGCACGGTGATGGCAGGATAGCGGACAGCCAGGCTGATCAGAATGGCGGCCTGCGTTAGCTTATCCGCGCAGGGGTCCAGAATCTTTCCCAGGTCTGAAACCATGTTGAATTTTCGGGCGATGATTCCATCCAGAATATCGGACAGCCCGGAAATCACGATGACAGCCATTGTCAGAAGCACATCCTGGCGGATGCAGTAAAGCCAGAGAATAACGGGAATCAAAAGCAGCCGGAACAGGCTGATCAGATTGGGCAGAGTCAGAATGTTTTCCTTGTTCAGCAGTCTGCGCATGGTTCGTTGACCTCCTCGCTGCGGAATCCAACGGCGCGATGACGCCAGAGATTCCCTATTGTCTATGGTAAGCTCAGACTTGCCGGCTGGCAAGCGACGGTTCGGCCAGAATGTCGAAAATCAGCGGTTTTCTTTTGTTGTGGTTCAGTCCAGGCCAAGCGTTCCTGCCAACCGTTGATAGAACCGGTCTTTGTTTACGCTTCTTGCGATCTCAACATTCCCGTAAACATCCGCCTGAAAGTCCGTAGCGCCCAACCGCGCGGGACATTCGGTCTCTACCTGAACCCATCCCCGCTCAAAGCGGCAGAGATCGTCATAAAATACGGAAACCGCAGCCAGCGGATCGTGCAGCGTCAGTTTTTGCGAGCTTCTTAACCAGGCGCTGCCAAAATCCAGCACGGCTCGTATCAGCTCGCTGTTGGTTTCGGTCAGGCGGCGAATCCGGGAAGCCTCCATCGTCAGCGTGTCCGTTACTTCCAGCGGAAAGCAGCGGAAGGTTGCCGAACGGGCGGCAAAGACAAGGCGGGATGCCAGCGGATCCACCCAGGAATTCCAGTTTTCAAGTGGATGAGACAACGCTTTCTCACCGAAATAACCGTTCATGATGAACAGACCCCGCAGCAGTTGTACCGTATCGGGATAGTCCGTCAGCAAGAGCGCAATGTTGGTCAGGTTGCCGATTGCGATCAGCGTTACTTCATGTGGGTAAGCCCGGATCTTTTCTGATTCACCGCAGACCGTAGTGATGCCAAGCAGTTCGCATTGCGGTTCTTTCAGCAGATAAGCCAGATAGATCGCATCGTC
>CAJFOC010000041.1 GCA_904395815.1 uncultured Holdemania sp. | reverse complement strand
TGACACCTGTGCAGTACAGGTTGTCATCCATATGCTAGACTCTAGATTAGAAATCAACGTGTCCAGGTTTCTGGGTACATATCATTCGGATTGTCCACCGGCCGGGATCCATCTTATGTGCCAGGGCCGTTTGCCACCTTTGATGAAATGGTGCGGATGCTGAAAATCGTGCGGGAATACGACAGTATTTTTGCTTCGCATACCCGCAATTATGACGCGCAGGGCAAGGTGGACCGCATGGGCGGCTATCAGGATATGCTGAAGGAAGCCATGGCGTCCGGAGTCAGGGCCAATGTGTCGCATGTGCATACGCTGGGCATGGGCAGCGATGAGGCAGGCAACGCCGAAGCGGCCCGCAAAACGCTCGAATATTTTGAACAGATGATCCGGCAGGGATGTGATCTGACGTATGATGTGATTCCGTCTCCTTACAGCATGGATATGACGGTGCCGTATTTTGCCACCTTCCTGCGGCCGTTTGTGCTGATGTGCGGCAGCCGGCGGCATCTGGCGGAAAGCTTCCGGGTGCCGGATTTCCGGCAGATGGTCCGGCAGGTTGTGGAAAGCGGCATGTATCCGCTGATGGACAGCCGTCAGCCGATGATGAGCATGTATCCGATTCTGACCGTCTCCCGGCATCGCAATCCGGCCTGGGTTGGAAAGAACCTGATGACGCTGGCGGAGGAATGCGGCAAGGATCCGCTGGACCTGGTGATGGATCTGTTTGCCGAAGATTGCGATATGGGAGCGGAAATGGCGCTGCCGGATTCGGTGGAGGCCAACGATCTGCTTTGCCTGAGTCCGCTGGCCATGCCCTGCTCGGATGGATTCACCGGCGGCCGGCAGATGAATTTCGGCCTGAACGACGACATCCAGATGACGCCGAATCCGATGAACTTCAGTTTTGCGATCCGTTATCTGTGCCGCTATCAGAATCAGCTGCCGCTGGAAACGCTGATCCATCGAATGACAGGGATGCCGGCAGATCGTTTCGGCCTGACAGACCGCGGTCATCTGCGGGAGGGCGCGTTTGCGGATATCGTCATCTTTGATCGGGAAGCGCTGCACAGCGCTGACCGCGATCCGGATCCTCTGCGCTATCCGGACGGCATTGAACAGGTGCTGGTCAACGGGGTGCTGACGATCGATCATCAGCGCCATACCGGCGCCCGAGCTGGCCGGATTCTGCGCAAATCCCGCTGTGGATAAGCCAGCCAGGGAAAGACTCTACGATAATGAAGCTCTTTCGTCTGTTTCATGGAACGAAGGAGCTTTTCCTTTGCTTAAGAAAAAAACAGGAAGATTACTCGTCTTCCTGTTGGGTGCGAATCCATTCTTTCAGCTGGCTCATCGGCCGGTTGCCCTGGGGCTCCGTGATCGCTCGGGTGCTGTAAGTGCGGTTGGCCTGCATGACCTGGGCTTCCAGTTCTCTGGCGGACATCCGCATCGCGCCCTGTCCCAGAATGATCAGCTGTTCCAGACCATCGGAGGTGGCTACCGTGACATGGAAATGACTGGCCAGCTCGTGGGTCGCGCGTTCGATGTAGCTGTCAGCGGTCTGGGAAGTCCGGGTGTAGATCACATAGATCATGTCCAGCTTGATCGTCTGACCGGGGTTGTCCTTGACCTTGTATGCGTCGAAGACCAGGATCAGAATGCCTTTGCGGGATCCCTGATAGCTGGATAACAGCCGGATCAGTTCGTCACGGGCGGCGCCGAGATCCTGCTCGGCCAGCGTTTTCAGAGAACTCCAGCTGTGAATCAGGTTGTAGCCGTCCACTAACAGACAGTCGGTTTTCTCCTGCTGAGGGGTAATGTCCACTTTGTCCGGCAGCAGATCATGGCGGCGGACAGGGGTGCGGGGATGGATTTTGGGACGCGGTTTGTATGTGGCGTCCATGACGCTTTTCAGCTCGGCGTCGCTGATGGTATACCGCTGATGGCGCGGGGCGGCAGCGGAGTTGGCAGGTTGTGCGGTATAACGCGGCAGATGCATGTACTTGTCGATTTCATACCAGTGAACAAGAAAACCGGCGCCATGGGAACAGAAGATGGAGTCGGCGGGATGCTGCAGATCCGCATCCGGATCATAGCCGCTGGCTTCCATGACCGAAGCGGCCTGAGCGCAGGGCTGATAGCCGGCAAAAGAGGTGCTCAGCCGGCCGGTGCCGCGAGTGTAGGCGGCGACCTCGGCGGCATAGTTCTGCAAGCCAGAGGCCGGCGCCTGACCTTCGATGAGCATCCGCGTACCGCAGGACTGATCTTTGAGAGTAGCGGTGCCGTTCATCCTTTCGATATCATACAGCGCGCGGCTGACATCCTGTGCCGCAACGTCCAGGCTGTAATTCAATACCGGCTCCAGCAGGACGCATTCCGTGCTGCGCAATCCCTGCCGCAAAGCCCGCAGCGTCGCCTGGCGGAAATCGCCGCCTTCGGTATGCTTGGGGTGCGCCTTGCCCGACAGCAGGGTGATCTTGATATCGGTCAGGGGAGCGCCGGTGAGCACGCCGGTCAGTTTTTCTTCTTCCAGTACGCTGAGTACCTGGTGCTGCCAGTTCTGTTCCAGCAGATCCAGCGGACAGACGGTGTCCAGCTGAATGGCGCTGCCCGGTTCGCCCGGTTCAAGCATCAGATGAACTTCGGCATAGTGGCGCAGCGGCTCGTAATGACCAATGCCTTCAACCGCAGTCAGAATTGTTTCCCGATAGCTGATCCGGGCTTCGCTGAAGCGGACATCCACATGGAAACGATCAGCGATCGTCTGCCGCAGGATCTCCAGCTGCACCTTGCCCATGACCTGAATGCGGATTTCTCCGGTATGCGGTTCGTATTGCAGCTGCAGCTGCGGATCTTCTTCTTTCAGCTGCCGCAGCTGGCGGTAAAGCTGAACGCTGTCGCAGCCTGAGGGCGGAATCAGCGCGCAGCTCAGACAGCCGGTCTGAGCGGGAAAGCGGGTTTTCTCAAAGCCCAGTCCCTGACCGGCTTCCAGCAGAACCGGCCCTTTCAAAGCGCAGAGCGTTCCGGCGGGCGCTTCGTTGATCATCGTGAAGCGATTGCCGGAATAAAGCCGGATCTGATCCACCTTGTCGCCATTGTCCAGCGTACTTTTCGCTTTCAGCGTCCCGCCGGTAATCTTGACCTGAGTCAGCCGCATGCCCTGCGCATCGCGGAAAACCTTGAAGGCCCGCATGCCAAACTGCGGCGGATAGACCGGTACCGGCAGCCAGCGGACCAGCGCATCCAGTAAGTCGCTAATCCCCTCAAGCTTCAGCGCGGAACCAAAACAGCAGGGAAACAACTGCCGATTCGCTACCGCCTGCGCGATCTGTTCATCACGCAGATCGCCATGGGCCAGAAAGGCTTCCAGCAAAGCATCGTCGCTCATTGCCGCCATCTCCGCCAGCGTCCCCCGCTCGCTCACATCGACGCAATGAGGATCCAGCGCGTCGCGCAGCTGAGCGATCAGCTCGGAAGAAGAAACATGGGCGATGTCCATCTTGTTGATAAACAGGAAGACGGGAATATGCTCGCTTTCCAACAGCTTCCAGATCGTGCGGGTATGGGCCTGGATGCCCTCCGTTGCGCTGATAACCAGAATGGCGCAATCCAGTACCTGCAGCGTCCGTTCCATTTCCGCTGAAAAGTCCACATGTCCCGGAGTATCCAGCAGTGTCAGCTGCGTCGACTGCCATTGGATTACCGCCTGTTTGGCATAGATGGTAATCCCGCGGCGGCGTTCTTGCGGATCATAATCGAGAAATGAATTCTGATGATCTACCCGTCCCAGGCTGCGCAGCTGATGTGCCTGATACAGCAGCGCTTCCGACAGCGTGGTCTTGCCGGCGTCCACATGCGCCAGCAATCCTGCGCAAAGACGATGAAGCGTCCGGGGTTCACTGACCTGTTCTTTCATGGACACTCCTCCTTTAATTCCCTAACAGTATAGCACAACCGGTTTCGGCCTGCCGGCTTTCTACAGCCGGCTAAGCATAGCGGCGGCGATTTTGCGGGCAATTCGCTGATGGCCCAGTGGTGAGGGATGAAGACCATCGGGCATCATGATCTCTTTCAGTTCGGGAATATCGGGTGTCAGTCCGCTTTCGGCAAACAGATCGAGAACCGGAATGCTGTGCTGCAGCGCTACCTGCCGGATGGCGTCGCGATAGTGAATCAGCTTCAACCCCTGCGCATTCTCTGAATCCCAGTGTGGGTAATTCTTGAAGCCAAACGCCTTCATCGGCGTGATGAACATCAGATCGGCGCAGGGAAAGCGGCGCTGCAAGGTGTCGGCGATCAGATTCAGCGCTCCGGTAAAGGTAGCGGGGTTGCGTTCTTCAGGAAGGCCCAGCGGCAGACTGTGATTGAAATCGTTGATGCCCCCGAAAACAAGAATGATATCCGAAGATGGATCCAGCTGGTGCAGCCGGCTGACAAAAGCCTGACTTCCCTGCGGATCCTCGGCGATGCGGGTGCCGGCGATGCCGTAGTTGAGGACGCGGGCGTCAGGAAAGCGCTGCTGCAGCACCACGGTCCAGCCCTGTCCCTGACCGCCGACTCCCTCGGTGATGCTGTCGCCAAGACAGCTGATCGTTTTGCCGCACAGCGGCGTTGACGGCATATTCATGCAATATCTCTCCCATTCTTTTTCCTATAGCGTTATCATACCATGCAGTCGGCCGGACATACAGAAAAAGGGAGCTTGTTGTGCTCCCCGGGATTACAGCGCTTTCTGCAAAACGGCCAGAATTTCCTCGATCTTGGCGTCCGCTTCCTGTTTGCCGCTGTGCAGCGCCTCGCTGACGCAGCAGCGGATGTGGGCGCTGAGAATCTCTTGGTTGACTTTGTTGAGAATGGCGGCAGAGGCCTGGATCTGATTGGAGATGTCGATGCAGTAACGGTCTTCCTCCACCATGCGGATGACTCCGTCGATCTGTCCGCGTGCTGTTTTCAGAAGCCGCAGAACCTGAGTCTGATCTGCTTTCATTCGCTGATGGAAACGACCTGGTAGCCAGCGCCGGTGACGGCCTGTGTCAGAATGTTGTCCTCTACCGGAGACGACAGCGTGATGACCGCTTTTTTCTCTTGCAGGGTTACCTCGGCGTTGGCTACGCCTTCCAGCGCTTTCAGCGCCGCTTCGACGCGGGCCTTGCAGTGATCGCAGGCCATTCCGTTGATGATCATGGTTTTCGTCATGAGAGTTCCTCCTTTTACCTGGGTTGGTTTTTCTTCGGTTGTTCTTTCTTCTGTGGATACCTGAACGGGATCGGCTGTCCATGCCGCGTCGCTTTCAGGACGAGGACTGCTGAAGAGCTTGAGCCGCAGCGCGTTGGAAACGACGCTGACGGAGCTGAGGCTCATGGCGGCCGCGCCGAACATCGGATTCAGCTTCAGCCCGAAGGCCGGAATCAGCACGCCGGCGGCCAGCGGAATGCCGATACTGTTGTAGATCAGCGCCCAGAACAGATTCTGCTTGATGTTTCTGAGCACCGCGCGGGACAGCTTGATGGCGGTAACGGCATCCCACAGATCGCTTTTCATCAGAACGATGTCCGCGGATTCAATGGCGACGTCCGTTCCGGCGCCGATGGCGATGCCCACATCGGCCTGCGCCAGTGCCGGCGCATCGTTGATGCCATCGCCAATCATGGCAGTCACCCGTCCCTGCGCCTGGATACGGCTGACCTCCTGCTGCTTCTGAGAAGGCAGCACCTCGGCGATGACGTGCGTAATCCCGGCCTGGGCGGCGATCGCTTCCGCCACTTTCGGATTGTCTCCGGTCAGCATGATGACCTCGATTCCCATACGCTGTAATTCTCTGACGGCCGCCCGGCTGGTCGGCTTGATCGTATCGGCCACTGCGATCATGCCCAGCACCTGCGCCTTGCGGCTGATAAACAGCGGGGTTTTGCCCTGGGAAGCGTAGCGTTCATGCAGCTGGCGAAGCTGTGGGTCCGCCAGCCCCAGCGCTTCCATCATGCGCAGATTGCCTGCCGCACAGCGCTGGCCGTTCAGCTCGCCCTGTACGCCCTGACCGGCGAGATTGGCGAAATGAGTAACCGGCTGGGGACGGATGTTCTGGCTCTGGCAATAGCGGACCAGCGCTTCGGCCAGCGGATGTTCAAAGGCCACTTCCAGACTCATCGCGACGGTGAGCAGATCGTCGGTTTTTTCCTGCAGGACAACGACGTCGGTCACTTCCGGTTTACCGGTAGTGATCGTGCCGGTTTTGTCGAGAATGACCGTCTGGATGGCATGCGCGGTTTCCAGCGCGTCGCCGGATTTGATCAGAATGCCGTTTTCCGCCCCCTTGCCGGTGCCGACCATGATGGCTGTCGGCGTCGCCAGCCCCAGCGCGCAGGGACAGGAGATGACCAGCACGGCGATGGCGATGGAGATCGCGAAGCTGACCGATTCTCCCGCCAGAAGCCAGATCAGCGCGGCAGCCAGCGCGATGGTGATGACCACCGGCACAAAAATGCCGCTGACCTTATCCGCCAGCTTGGCAATCGGCGCCTTGGAGGCGGAAGCTTCCTCGACTAACCGGATGATCTGCGAGAGAGTGGTGTCCTCTCCGACCTGCGTGGCTTCCATTTCCACCGGCGCGCCGCGGTTGATCGTTGCACCGATGATGCGCTCCCCTTCGCCGCGTTCCACCGGGATGCTTTCACCGGTGATGGCGGATTCATCGAAGGCGGAATGGCCGGCGGTGATGACGCCGTCTACCGGTACGCTCTGGCCCGGCTTGACTAACAGCACATCTCCTGTGCGCACTTCCTGAGCGCTGATTTCCACAAACTCATCGCCGCGCCGGACCCAGGCGGTTTTGGGCGCCAGGTCGATCAGCTTGGCGATCGCTTCCGACGTTTTGCCTTTGGAACGGGTTTCGAGATATTTGCCAAGGGTGATCAGCGTCAGAATCATGCCGGCGGTTTCAAAATACATGTCCATGGCCCAGCTGTGAGCTCCCTGCAGATCATGATTTCCTAACGCCATGCCGATCGCATACAGCGCGATGACGCCATAGACTAACGCCGCCCCGGAGCCGATGGCGATCAGAGAATCCATGTTTGGCGAACGGCGAAACAGGTTTTTGAAGCCGTTGATGAAATAGTGCCGGTTGACGATCACGATCGGCAGACAAAGCAGAAACTGGGTCAGCGCGAAATTCATCGTCTGAGCTTCGCCGAGAAAAAACGAAGGCAGCGGCCAGTTCATCATGTGGCCCATGGCCAGATAAAACAGCGGAATCATGAAGATCAGCGAAAGGATCAGGTGCTGTTTCATCGTCGCGATCTGCGCTTCCATCGGGTTTTCACGCTGAGGGGAAGCGGCGGGGGAAGCGTCATGTTCCCAGGCGTGATAGCCGGCATGATCTACCGCGCTGATGATGGTGTCGCTGTTCAGCGTCGTTTCATCGTAATCCACGGTCATTTTGTTGGCCAGCAGATTGACTTCACACCGGCTGACACCGTCCAGCTTGCCGACCGCCCGTTCGATGGCGGCGCTGCAGGCGGAGCAGCTCATTCCGGAGACATCGTATGTTTTTTTCATTTCCTCACTCCAATCACCCCACTCCCCTGGGGTATCTGCGACAAGAATACGCTTGTTTTGACGATTTGTCAACGGGAATGCTCTGTCCTTAGCTTGATCTTTTTTTCACTTTTTATCCCGGAACGGTTGACCCGACAGTAGCTGTCGGGTTTTAAATACAGAAGGAAAGGGAGGAAAAAAGAACATGAACAAGATTGTGAAGAGCTGTCTGGCTTTGCTGCTGGCAGCGGGGATGACGGCCTGTTCGTCATCCACTCCTTCGTCGCAGGGCGCCATGACGCCGGGAACGTACACCGCCAGCGCGAAGGGAAACAATGGCGATGTGACTGTGGAGGTCACGGTGGATGAACAGTCGATCGTGTCGGTCACCGTCACCGATCATCAGGAAACCGAGGGAATTGCCGATGGGGCGCTGGCCACCATTCCGCAGGCCATCGTCGATCAGCAATCGCTGAACATCGATACGGTTTCCGGCGCGACCTATACTTCCAACGCCATTCTGGAGGCGGCTGCCGACTGCTTGCAGCAGGCGGGCGCGGATGTTGAGGCGCTGAAGACCAAGGAAAAGGAAGCGGCGCAGGCCAAGGAAGAAGTGCAGCTGAGCGCTGATGTCGTCGTGGTTGGCGGCGGCGGAGCCGGTTTGTCGGCAGCGCTGAGCGCGGCGGAAAACGGCGCTTCGGTAATCGTACTGGAAAAGGCCGGCAACCTGGGCGGCACAACGATCACTTCCGGCGCGTTCTACAGCACCGGCGATCCGGAGCTGGCGCAGCGGGCGCAGATGAACGACACGATGCGCAGACAAGTGGAAGAACGGCTGGCGCTGGAACCGAATTGCGAACAGATGGCGGCCTGGCAGCAAACCGTCGCGCAGCAGTATCAGGAATATCTGGACAGCGGCAGCACCGCCATGTTTGACAGCGAAGAGTATTACATGCTGACGGTGTATGTCGACGGCGGCATGACCGGCGATCCGGAACTGATTGAATGGACCTGCGCCAACGCCGATGAGGGCTATGACTGGCTGAAGGAATACGGTTATCACTGGAGCGATCAGGTTGTCGTCGGCAAAAACGGCGATAACGCGGTCATTGAACCGGATGTGGAACGCTGCCGCCGGCTGGTTGCCGACAGCCAGTACGGCCGTCCGGCTACGCAGATGATCGATCTTCTGGCCGAGCAGGCTCAGGCCGTCGGCCCGCAGACATCCATTTATACCAACGTCGCGGCGACAGAGCTGATTGTTACCGATGGCGCGGTGACCGGCGTCAAGGCGCAGGGCAATGACGGAACGCCGTATACGATCAGCGCTTCCAAGGGCGTGATTCTGGCGACCGGCGGCTTTGCCTCCGGTGTGGAACTGCGGGAGAAGGTCAATACAATTTATCCTTATCTGGGAGAACAGGTTCACTCGACCAATGTCGTCACGGATACCGGCGATGGCATCGTGATGGCCGAAGCGGTCGGCGCTCAGCTGATCGATATGGAAAAGATTCAGGTCAACAAGATCACTCATTATGATCTGGGCGGCACAACCTGCATCGCGGCGGCGTTCTCCAATCTGCTGGTCAACGAGCAGGGTGAACGGTTTACCAACGAGTATGGCAGCGATACCGACGTGTCGATTGCGATTCTCAGCCAGAGCAATCACAAGGCCTTCTTGCTGGCAGATGCCAACAACAGCAACATCACCGATGGCAAAACCAGCGGCGGACAGGATATCGAGGAAGCGGTAGCGCAGGGTCTGGTATTCCGTGCGGATACGGTTGAAGACCTGGCGGCTCAGCTGCAGATGGATCCGGAAGTGCTGCAGCAGACCATCGATACCTACAATGAAGCTGTTCGCTCCGGAAACGATCCGGAATTCGGACGCACAACCTTTACCGAGCAGGATCTCATTGAGGAAGGACCGTTCTATGCGACACCGGTTATCCCGAGCGTTCATCACACGATGGGCGGACTGAAGATCAACCGCAACGCGCAGGTGCTGAACACCTCCGATGAACCGATCGAAGGACTGTACGCCGCTGGCGAAATTGTCGGCGGTCTGTGCGGCAACAACCGGATGAGCGGCGACGCCATCATGGCCAATGTCGTTCAGGGACGGGTCGCCGGAGCTCAGGCGGCATCGCGCTGAGCGGCTGGCGAAATCATCCCAAACGGGTAAATGAAAAAGGGAATCGACTGATCCGAAGGCAACCGGATAACAGGATTCCCTTTTTTCTGTTGTCTAACAGACAGTAAGAATCAGGAGGGGATGGTTTGCGGACGCAGAAGCAGCGCAAAGCGGTAGCTTCGCTGCTGATCAATTTTGTATTGCGGCAGCGGTTCAGGCCCGTTGCTGGCATTACCAAGGCCGCGCTGGGCGATATCCAGATGCAGGATAGGCGTTTCCAGTCTGGAACATTGATAGAGGTGGTCAGCCTGAGCCAGGTCCAGATCGTCATAAAAAAGCATGTTGATGCCCAACGGCTGGCTGAACTGCAGCGACAGAGCGTGCTGATCGCTCAACAGCTCAAGCTGGCGGACATCGGTCATGTTGCCGCTGTCCTGCGGTTTCAGCAGCTGATCGTTGTAGCGCTGATCGATCCGCCCTTCCCATACACCAAGCCGGGAACCGGTATGACGGTCGACGTAGTTTTCAAACGGTCCGCGGCCATACGCCCGGTAACGCTGAACGGAAGAGCCCAGCGACATCCTGAGTCCTACCCGGGCAATCTCGCCGGCCTTTTGTAAGGAAGGGGCGTCCAGCGACGTTTCGATCCGTATTTCTCCCTGGGCGCTGACGGTCAGATCCAGCGTGAAATGGCTGTCCAGCTCGGTACAGAACCCCGAAGCCGTGATCCGGGCCTGCTGCGGCTGCAGATCCGTCTGAATGTCGCTGAGCTGAATCTGCTGTACATCGACAGCCAGCGCTTTGGAAAAGTCCGGATCATTGGAAACCGGAGCCCGATAGAAGGAAGGCAGCGGACCGCCGCTCAGAAGCGTCTGCTGATCGAGATCATAGCGCAGAATCTGCAGCGTATTCAGATCGAGCTGAAGTTCAAAGTGCTGCTGGTAAGCGGTGGTTCCGGACAGCGTCAGCACATCGTCCTGCTGCCGGCTTTGCAGGATGCCGCCTTCTTTGAGCGACAGATCCGGCGATTCAGAATACAGGATCCATTGTTCAAAGGCCAGCTCCTGTCCGGCATGACCGCCCCAGCGGTTCGCCCAGTTCTGATCGTTTCGGTACAGGGCGCGGATCTGCAGGATGATTTCACCTTCCTGTTCATATTGCGGCAAGGACAGCGGCAGTGCGGCAGAGGACTGCGGCGGAATGTCCGGCCCCGGCAGCATGGCGGTATAGAACGGCTGACCATTTTGAAGCAGCTGCACTTCCAGATCAAATTCGTTCAGCGAGGTGTTCAGAAAATCATTGAATACCGTGATCTGATCGTGCTGATAATCGAAGCGGATATCCTGAAATACCTTTTTGACCTCAGCCATCTCCGCGCTGGGCGTCCGGTCGGCATTGACCAGCCCGTTGCCGCAGAAATCGCCGTCATGCAGCGTTTCGCCCCAGTCTCCGCCATAGCCGTAATACGTCGTCTCGCCGGTTGTCGTCAGGATCGTCTGATCGATGAAATCCCACAGGAAACCGCCCTGCAGCTGCGGGAACTGGCGGAAGACATCCGCGTATTCCTGCAGGTTACCGACGCCGTTGCCCATGGCGTGAGCGTATTCAGACTGAAACAGCGGGGCGCTCTGGCTGCGGGCGTAATCGGTCAGCCGGTCGAGGCTCCAGTACTGGGTGCTGACGACGTCCACCATCGAGCTCTGACGGTCTTCACCGATGCGGTTATCCCGCTCATAGACCCGCAAACGCGAAGGATCGCGCTGCAGAATCCACATTGAACTGTTGTAGAACGGATAATCGCTGTTCATCTCATATTCCTGATAAGTGGATTCGTTGCCCAGCGACCAGAACAGCACGCTGGCATGATTTTTATCCCGTTCGACCATGCTGATGGTGCGATCCAGAATCAGCGTGTTGTAAATGAGATTGTTGCCGGGAATTTTGAGTTCGACTTCACCGATATGGGATTCGATGTTGGCTTCGTCCACGACGATCAGACCGATTTCATCCGCGATATCGTAAGTCAGGCTCTGATTGGGATAATGCGAAGTGCGGAAGGCGTTGATGTTGTACGCCTTCATCATCGTCAGATCGTCCAGAATCTGCTGAAAAGTCAGGGCGCGGCCAGTCAGCGCGTCGGTTTCATGACGGTTGACGCCTTTAAGAAGCAGCGGCTGGCCGTTAAGCAGAATGCGGGAAGCTCCCTCTTCTGACGGTTCGACATGGATTTCACGCAGTCCTATCCGCTGGCAGAGCGCTTCCACCGGCTGTCCCCGGGCGTCGCGCAGGGTGAGCGTCAGATGATAAAGATAAGGATGATCCGGGCTCCACAGCTGCGGATTACGCACTGACAACGTGCTTTGAATCTGCTGCTCGCTCTGGCCTTGCAGCGCTTTTACCGGGACGCTCAGCGGCTGATCGAGTACGGATTGTCCATGATCAAGCAAGTCCAGCGTCAGGGTATAGTCATTCAGCGTGGCGTCGCTCAGATTGCGCAAGGCCGTTTCCACTGTCAGCTGTGCGGTCTGAAAGTCGTCGTCAAGCTGGCAATGGGCAAACAGATCGCGGATTTCCATCTCTTCCCGTCCGATCAGCGTGACATCGCGGAAAATACCGGACAGCCGGATGAAATCCTGATTTTCAAAATAACTGGCGTCGCTCCAGCGGTAGACCTCCACCGCGATGGTGTTGACCCCTTCCTTCAGATAGGGGGTGATGTTGAATTCGGCAGGCGTGGCGCTGTCTTCGCTGTAGCCGGCCTGCTGACCGTTGATGTAGAGGTAAAAAGCGGACTCCACCCCTTCAAAACGGACAAACAGCGTCTTGTCCTGCAGTTGCGGATCGATGGTAAATTCCCGCTTGTAATGTGCGACGCTGTTGAAAACCGTCGGCGCCAGCGGCTGTCCCTGCCAGCCGTATTGCAGGCTTTCCCAGTTCAGCCATGGATAAATCTGATTGACGTAGATCGGCTTTTCATAGCGGAAAGTTCCGTCTTCATTGCGCTGGGTCTGGATGTTGGAAGGAACCGGGATCGTATCCCAGTTCGAGGTATCCCAGTCTTCCCAATAAAACCGGGCGTTGTTTCCGCTGAGAGTTTTCAGCCGCTGAAATGGATTGGCGGCATAATAAAACGCCCAGTCGCCATTGAGCGACTGCACGCGGGAAGAGGAGGAGCCGTCCAGCTCATCCAGCGCGCTGGTTTCCGCAGCCAGCGCTTCCTGCGGCGTGCTGTAGGGAGTGAAATCAGCCCGGGCTTCTTCGCGGTTGATCTGCACTATCTCCATCATGTCGTACCATTCTTCCGATTCGAAAGAGATTTCCTCACCCAGCGTGTTGACCGCTGCGGTTGGGGCTGGCGTTGCGTCTGTGGCTGGCGTCGGCTGGCATCCGCTCAGAAACAGACATCCGATCAGAATCCATCCCCGTTGTTTCATGTTCATTCCCCCGCTTCTTTACTAAAGGCATCATATCATAAAATTGTCTGATACAGAGAGAGGATGATGCTTCGACGGTGCTTTTTTGGCGTTGCTGATGTACAATAGAAACCATGGGAGGATACCTATGAGAGAAACTTTGATCAGATTGCGGGAAGCGATGGCGGCACGGGGCGCCGACCTTGTGCTTGTGCCATCCGCCGACTTCCATGGCAGCGAATACATTGGCGAATACTTCAAGAGCCGGGCCTGGCTTTCCGGCTTTACCGGATCGGCCGGCACCCTGGTGGTGGGCCGCGATCAGGCCGGGTTGTGGACGGATGGCCGGTATTTCATTCAGGCGGAACGTCAGCTCAGCGGCAGCGGCATCGATCTGTACCGGATGGGACAGGAGGGCGTGATCAGCGTCGAACAGTTCATTGCCCGTCAGCTGCCGCAGGGAGGCAGTCTGTTTTTCGACGGCCGGACGATCAGCGCATTTCAGGCGGAAGCGCTGCGTCAGCTTGTCGCCGACAAGAACGGACGCCTTGTCAGCGATCAGGATCCGGCCGGCTGGATCTGGCAGGACCGTCCGCCGCTTCCATGCGGCAAGGCGATGCTGCTGAAGGAAGAATACAGCGGCGAAAGCACGGATAACAAGCTGCGGCGGCTGCGAGAGGCGATGGCGGAGAAAGGAGCGCAGCTGCACCTGATTTCCGCTCTGGATCAGACCGCCTGGCTGCTGAATCTGCGTGGTCAGGATGTGCTGTACAATCCGGTAGTGCTGGCCTATACGCTGATCACGCCGCAGCAGGCAATCCTGTACATCGATGAGAGAAAACTGGATGATCCGATGAAAGCGCAGCTGAACCATAGCGGCGTTTGTCTGCGGCCTTACGATCAGCTGTTTGATGATCTGCGCCAGCTGAGTCCAGAGCAGTGTGTCTGGGTGGATCGAAAACAGGTAAACTGCGCGGCGGTGGCGGCGCTGCCGCAGGGCTGTCGGATCATTGACGAGGTCAGTCCGATCGTGCTGTGGAAGGCGATCAAAAATCCGGTGGAACAGGAAAATCTGCGCCAGGCTCACCGGATGGATGGTCTGGCTGTCACCCGGCTGATGTTCTGGCTGAAAAAGAATTTCGGCCGTATGGACATGAGCGAAATTTCCGTTGAGCGTCAGCTGCTGGATCTGCGCCGGCAGCAGCCGCATTTTCTGGAAGAAAGCTTTGCGACGATCTGCGCCTGGAACGCCAACGCGGCGATGATGCATTACAGCGCAGATCCGGAACATGAGGTGAAGCTGGAAGGATCGGGGTTGCTGCTGATCGATTCCGGCGGACAGTATCTGGAAGGGACGACCGATATCACCCGGACTTTCGCGTTAGGTAACATTTCCCGGGAAATCAAAAAACTTTACACGACGGTGCTGCAGGGAATGCTGGATCTGTCGGCGGCCCGTTTTCTGTACGGCTGCAGCGGCATCAATCTGGATATTCTGGCCAGAGGGCCGGTGTGGCAGCTCAATCTCGATTATCAATGCGGCACCGGTCATGGCGTCGGCTATCTGCTGAATGTGCATGAGGGACCGCATGGGATCCGCTGGAAGAAAACACCGTCGCTCAGTGAAATGCAGCGGCTGGAAGAGGGCATGGTGGTCACCAACGAACCGGGCATTTATCTGGAAGGAAAAACCGGCATCCGCATTGAAAATGAACTGCTGGTACGGGCGAAAGAGAAGAATTTCTATGGCCAGTTCATGGAATTTGAGACGCTGACGCTGGCGCCGATTGATCTGGATGCGGTGGATCCGCAGCTGCTGACCCCGGCTGCCCGCAAAGCGCTGAATCGCTATCATGAAGAAGTGCGGAACACGCTGACTCCTTATCTGAATGAAGAAGAAGCGGCCTGGCTGAAACAGGCGACCCGGCCGATCGGAGAGGACGAGGCATGCTGAAGCTGATTTCCTGGAATGTGAACGGCTTGCGGGCCTGTGTCGGCAAAGGCTTTCTCGACTTCTTTCATCAGCAGCAGGCGGATTTCTTCTGCGTGCAGGAAACCAAGCTGCAGCCAGGACAGATCAAGCTGGAGCTGCCGGGCTATCATCAGTATTTCAACAGCGCCCAGCGCAAGGGATATTCCGGCACGGCTATTTTTACCCGGAAGCAGCCGCTGTCGGTGACGATGGATTTCGGCGGCCCTCAGCATCGTCAGGAAGGCCGGGTGATCACTCTGGAAATGCCGTCGTTTTATCTGGTCAACGCGTATGTGCCCAACTCCCAGGATGAACTGGCCCGGCTGGATTACCGGATGCAGTGGGAAGATGATTTCCGCCAGTGGATTCGAGCGCTGGATCAGAAGAAGCCGGTAGTGTATTGCGGTGATCTGAACGTGGCGCATCAGGAAATCGATCTGAAAAATCCGCGCACCAACCGGCATAATGCGGGCTTTACCGACCAGGAGCGCGCCAAGATGACGACGTTGCTGGACAGCGGCTTCACCGATACGTTCCGCTGGCTGCATCCGGATGAGATTGCCTATTCGTGGTGGTCTTACCGATTTCGGGCAAGAGAGAAAAACGCGGGCTGGCGCATCGACTATTTTCTGGTTTCCGACCGGCTGCGTGAAAAGGTCCGTATGGCATCCATTCACAGCGACGTGCTCGGTTCCGATCATTGCCCGGTTTCGCTGGAAATCGATCTGGAAGCGTAAATACAGGAGGAATAATCATGACCATCAAAGAACAAGTGCAGCAGCTTGAACAGTCCATGATCCGTGATCTGGCGGATCTGGTTTCTTTCAATTCCGTTCAGGGCGAGGCTGAGCCTGACGCTCCTTTTGGGAAAGTTCCGGCTGCCTGTCTTGACCGTGCGCTGCAGATAGCGCAAAACTACGGCTTCACAACGAAAAATCTCGATCATTATGCCGGTTATGTGGAAATGGGAGAAGGCGAACAGGTGATCGGCATTCTGGCACATCTGGATATCGTGCCCGCCGGCGAGGGGTGGCATACCGATCCCTTTGTGCTGACCCGCCAGCAGGATCGGCTGTATGGCCGGGGAACCAGCGACGACAAAGGCGCGGTAGTCGCCTCGCTGGCAGCCATGCGGGTGCTGAAGGCGATGAATTATCCGCTGAACAAACGGATCCGGCTGATCCTGGGAACCAATGAGGAAACCGGATCGCGCTGTCTGGCTCATTATGTTGAAAAAGAAGGGCACATCGATCTGGGCTTTACGCCGGATGGCACCTTCCCGGGCGTGCATGGGGAAAAAGGCGCGCTGGGACTGGATTTTGAAGGACGCAGCGATCAGATTCTGGCGATCGAGGGCGGCGTGGCCAACAACGTCGTCTGCGCCCGCGTCCGTGCCCGGCTGAAACCACAGGCCTGTTCGCCAGAGGCTTTGCGGAAGGCGCTGGCCAGCCGTCCGGTGACGTTTGAAGTGGATAGGAGCGCTGCGGGGCTGAATGTGGAAGTGCGGGGGACGGCCGCCCATGCCAGCACTCCGCAGCTGGGCGTCAATGCCATCGGCGAACTGATGGCGGCGCTGAAAGAAGCCGGAGTCCGGGACGATTTTGTTGATTTCTATTGTCAGCGAATCGGCACAGCGGCAGATGGCGCGGGTTGCGGCTGCGCCATGGCGGATGAATACGGCGCGCTGACTTTCAATAACGGCGTCATTCGCGAAGAAAACGGAATGATCCGGGGGACGATCGATATCCGTTTCCCGGTGACGATGAATTCCCAACAGGTCATCCAGTCGCTGAACCAGACTTTGGCGGGGGAACAGCGCGGAACGATCACTGTGCGCAGTGCGGTGGAACCGCTGTTTTTCCCACCGGATTCGCCGCTGGTTTCCAAACTGCTGGAAGCCTATCAGGAAGTCACCCACGACATGCAGTCCCGGCCGATCACCATGGGCGGGGGAACCTATGCCAAGGGAATTCACAACTGCATTGCTTTTGGCTGCGAGTTTGAAGGCGAGGATTGTCATATTCATGACGCCAACGAGTTTGTGCGCGTGCAGTGTCTTTTGGATCAGGCGGAAATTTATGTTCACGCTTTGATCAAGCTGCTGGAAGTCTGAGGCAGAAAGACGAATGAAAACCACGAAAGTCGCCATCATGTACGATTTCGACAAGACGCTCTCGCCCCGGGATATGCAGGAGTTCAGCTTCATTCCCTCGCTTGGAATCGAACCCCGGCAGTTCTGGGAAGAGGTGGATCGGCTGTCTTCCACTCAGAACATGGATGGCATTCTGACTTATCTGTACATGATGCTCAACAAAGCCAATCTGGTCGGCCAGCCGATCCGGCGCAGCGATTTTGTCGCGCTGGGCAAAAACGTCAGGCTGTATCCGGGGGTGGAAAAATGGTTTGGCCGCATCAACGAATATGGCCGCCAGCACCACCTGCAGGTGGAACATTTTATCATTTCCTCCGGACTGGCGGAGATCATTGAAGGCACCTCGATTGCCTCGGAATTCAAGAAAATCTACGCCTGCAAATACTGTTACAACGCCAGCGGCGTGGCGGTATGGCCGGCGACGGTCGTCAATTACACGACCAAAACCCAGTACATTTTCCGGATCAACAAGGGAGTGCTGGATGAAAACAACGATGTTGATCTGAATCGGTACACACCGGATCATCTGCGCGATATTCCCTTCGCGAACATGATCTACATCGGTGATGGTCTGACCGATGTTCCGTGCATGAAACTGGTGACGGTCAACGGCGGCAAATCCATCGCGGTCTATGGCCGCGGATCGCAGCAGAAGAAACAGAGCGCTCAGCAGCTGGTGCTGGATCACCGCGCCGATTTCATCGCGGCGGCTGACTATTCGGAAAACCGGGAGCTGGACAAAATCGTCAAGCGTATCCTGGATCATGTGGAAAGCCGTGTCAACATGGAAAAGCTGATGCGCAAGGAAACGCCCTGATATCGCCAAAAGGCCTTCGGAATGATTTTTTCCGAAGGCCTTTTTTTCGCAAGCGGACGGGCTGTTACAGATCCCGTTTTTCCATGACTCTGAAAACGAAAAGCCAGGAGAGGGCGAAGGCCGCCGCGGCCAGGATGAGAATCAGCGTGAAGGCCAGAAAGATCTGATCGCTGATCAGAAAGATCCCGACTGTGACGCCGGCCGCTGCCGGATAGGCGACAAGGGAGCCGATAAAGCTCATGGTCGGATCCAACAGAAAGTAGAAAGGAAGAATGATGCTGCCGGCCAGCAAGGCCATGGCCAGGCTGACCAGAACGAAGATGATGATTTCGCCCGAGTTCGAATGGGTCAGCCAGGCGGCAAGCATACTGAACAGAATGCCGGCGGCCAGGCCGATCAGACTGGCCAGCAGATAGGCCAGATATTTGCTTTGAATGTAACCGCCTCGTGTCACCGGCGCCGTCAGGGCGGTTTTGATCCAGCCGGAGCTTTTGTCGAGGTTGATGGTGGAAGCGACGATCATGCCTGACAGCACCGTGGCCAGGATGGTCAGAACCCAGGGCGTGGACAGATGAGTCAGACTGATGCCGATGATCAGAAATACAAGCAGCATGACAAGCAGACTGGAACGGATGAGATACAGATCTTTCAGAAACAGGCCTTTCATTTCGCTTCCCCCTTGATATACATCAGCATGATCTCGTCGATACTGACCGGATCCACGATCAGCTGCGGATACTTTCTGGCTATGCGCGCCCGGTCGGTGACCAGAACCTGGCATTCATATTTGTTTCTGCGGCAGCGGAGAATATCCTCCGGATCAATCGTTTCCAGCTGCGCCGGGCCGCATTTCAGCAAACCGTAGCTTTCCATCAGCTGGTCCTTGGCCTGGGCGAAGACGATGTTTCCCTCGTGCAGGAAAACCAGATAGTCCGCCACCTTTTCCAGATCCGTTGTGATATGCGAGGAGACAAGAATCGCATGATCCTCATCCTGAATGAAATCCAGAAACAGATCGAGAATTTCATCGCGGACAATCGGATCCAGACCGCTGGTCGCCTC
>CAJFOC010000040.1 GCA_904395815.1 uncultured Holdemania sp. | reverse complement strand
GCGGCAAACAGCACAAAGGTCTGCGGGGAAAGCAGCACGACGTCCGTCAGCCCGTGAATCAATGTCATTACCAGCACGCCAAGCACCAGCGGCATCCAGCGCGTTTTCCCCTTCAGCCAGGCCGCCACGCCCTCTTTCACAGAATACGCCATCGCGCCCACCAACAACAGCGACCCGATGATGCCAAAGCTCAGCAGTATTTCCAGCATCAGGTTGTGAGCGTGAACCGTGTACTTCTTCGACCACTGGTCCCAGGTCTGCATGTAAGTGTAAAATCCCTGTCCGCACCACGGATGATGACGGATCTGCGACCAGGCGGCAACCCAGATCTCCTGCCGGTCGTTCAGCCCTTCCAGAAAAGAACCGATCCGCGGAATCATCTGCAGCAGCCTGCGGGCGTTGACGCCCGCCAATATCGCTCCCGGCACCGCCGCCAGCGGCAGAAAAATCCAGTGCCATGCCAGCAACAGCGCCGCCACCCCGGCAGCCAGCGCCACCACCAGCGTTCTGGATTGCGGAGCGGGCAGCATCAGTCCGTTCAGGATCAGAATGATGAAATAGCTGCCCGCCAGCGCAAGACGGCGGCGATCCTGCCGGCAACGATACAGATTGACGATCAGCTGCCACAGGCAGACAAGGCAGATCACCGCCAGCACATACCCATAATAATTAGGATGAAAAAAGGTGGAACAGCTGCGGGCACTCGCTTCCAAAGAAAACTCATAAGGCCGGTCCAGCAGCTGACTGAAGCGCTCGATTACCGCATAACTCAGCGGCGACTGCAGATCCACCCGCGTGGCCAGCGCGCTGATGACGCTTCCCAGCGCCATGATCGCGCACAGCCCTTCCGCCAAACGCACGTTCATTTCGCTGCGCAGCCAGCAGAACCACAGAAACAGCGCCGCCGCCGCGAAACTGACCGCCAGTCCCAGACCGTTGCCATAAAGCACTGCGCACAGCGCGGTGAAACCCGCAAACACCTGAAACAGCACCGCTCCCGGCATCGCCATGGCCTGTTTTACGCTTTGCCTGTCCGTCAGAATCAGGATGACGGCGCTCACGATGCACAGCACCATTTCCACCAGGGGCAGAAAACAGCCTGCAACCGGCGCCGCCGCGCACCACAGCCGGCGCCACCGACGACCCTGAATTTTCATCCGCTCACCTTGCCTTTCTCTGTCTGTTGATATATCATAAGGCAAAACCGGAAAGGAGTAAAGCATGAAGCGATTTCGTCTGTTTCTGATCGTGATCCTGATTTTTATCCTGGGCTGCGCCATGACGGCCATCCTGTGGTCCGCCTCCATCTGCACCTATGACGCGCAGACCGCCCGCCTGATCCAGCAGGCCGATCCGGCCCTTTACCGTGAGGATCAGGGGCTGATCATGACCGGAGAGATTCAGGAAAAGGCGTTTCTGTTTTTTCCCGATAACCGGATCGAACCGCGCAGCTACATTCCGCTGGCCTGGCAGCTGCAGCCCGCCGCCCCGTCGCTGATCAATCCGCTGGTCTTCTGCAGCAGCGCGCTGAACCGCAATTTCACCGATCTCATTCTGGAGCGCTATCCGGATACGGATTTCATTCTGATCGCACACGGTCAGGGAAGCCGGCAGGCAGCCGCGATGGCCGCTGCCGCCCCGGATCAGATCGCCGGACTGATCCTGCTGGACGCGCAGGAAAATCTTTCCGTCGCTGAAGTCCCGACGCTGATTCTGCGCAGCGATCCGGCCTGTCAAAGCGAGGCGGAAACCGTCTGTCTGAGTCAGCCGGCCGACCAGACGCTGCTGGCGTTACAGAACAGCGAAGCCGGCGCTGACACGCAGGCGGAAGCGAGACAAAAAACTGCCGAAATAATCTTCGAATGGATGCGGTTACACCAGCTGACAGAATGAACAGAATCTTCCGGCTCTGATTCTCAAAAGCCGGATTTTCTTTTGCATTTCTTTTCACAAAACCCATTTTTTCACACAATTTATGAAAATTTGATGAAAATACGTGATTTTTGTGATCGTTTTGTGAACAACAACCGAATTGTAATTTAATCTTAATAAAATCATATGGTACTCTTGGGTTTCAGATGCTAGAATACAGTACTGAATAAGGAGTGTCGATATGATTAAAGCGAATCAAACGCTGATCAACAGACTGAACATGATCCTCGATCTGTTGCTTCTGTCAGGCAGCTACATCGCCGTCACCGCGCTGGATTATACGCTTTCCGATGCGCCTGAGCTGCTGAATATCTTTCTGAATACCCGGGCGCTGATCATCGCGCTTTCCTGTTTCATGCTGGAATGCTTCGCGTTTTGGATCGCCGGCCTGTATTCTCATGACCGTCTGAAAAGTCTGCGGCAGGAAATGCTGAAGCAGTTTGTCATTCATACCGCCGCTTTCCTGTTGATGAATAACGCCCAGATTCTTGTGCTGCCGCGCCGCGGTCTGCTGATGATCTATCTTGTTTCCACTTTCCTGCTGCTGCTCAAGCAGGCGTCTGTAACCCTGCTGATGCGGCATTACCGCAATCTGGGTTTCAACATCAAGCATTGTCTGATCGTCGGCAACGGTCATCTGGCGCACGAATACTGCAAGTCGCTGCAGGAAAATCCGGAATATGGCTTCCAGGTCTGCGGATATCTGGCCAAAACGGACCGCGAGGGACTGGGGCCGCGGTTGGGCCTCTATGAAGATCTTTCGGAGGTGCTGGAACATTCGGCCGGCGCCATCGACGAGGTGATCGTCGCTCTGGAGCCAACCGAAGTCAGCTTTACCGCCACCATCATTTCCGTCTGTGAAAAATGGGGCGTCAAAGTCCGCATCATTCCGTTCTATAACGATTACATTCCTTACCGGGCCGCCATTGATGAAATCGGATCCACCCATCTGATCGCCCTGCGCAGCGCGCCGCTGGACGACGCCTTCAACCAGGCGGTAAAAAACGCGTTCGATTTTGTTCTGTCGCTGATTCTGATTCTGATCACCAGCCCGATCATGCTGGTTGCGGCCATCGGCATCAAACTGACCAGTCCGGGACCCGTCATCTTCGCCCAGCAGCGCATCGGCCTGAACCGCAAGCCGTTTACGATGTACAAGTTCCGTACGATGCACGTCAACAAATCGCAGGATACCGGCTGGACCACCGACGCCGATCAGCGCAAAACCGCCTGGGGCAGTCTGCTGCGCAAGTTCAGCATCGACGAGCTGCCGCAGTTCTTCAACGTCCTGAAAGGAGAAATGAGCCTGATCGGCCCGCGTCCGGAAGTCCCTTACTATGTCGAACAGTTCAAGGATAAAATTCCCAAGTACATGGTCAAACACCAGGTCAAGCCGGGAATTACCGGCTGGGCTCAGGTCAACGGCTATCGCGGAGATACCTCCATTGAAGACCGGATCCGTTACGATCTGTATTATATCGATCACTGGTCGCCGGGCCTTGATCTGAAAATTCTGTTCAAAACCGTTTTCGGCGGCATCTGCAACAAGGAAAAACTGTTCACCGGCAATCGTCAGAAAGACATCAAAATCGCGGTGGCCACCCACAAACCTTACTGGATGCCGCAGGATCCGATGTATCTGCCGATGCAGGCCGGCAACGCCCTGCACCCCAGCAGCGATTATGCCGGCGATGATACCGGCGACAACATCTCCGCCAAAAATCCCGGGTATTGCGAGCTGACCTGTCTGTACTGGATGTGGAAAAACATGCCCAACGAGGTGCTGGGGTTAGTTCATTACCGGCGTCATTTCCGCGCCTCACGGCTGATTCCACGCCGGACCCGTTCCGTGCTCAGCCAGTATCAGCTGCAGGGACTGCTGGTCAGAACCGATGTCATTCTGCCAAAAAAGCGGCATTACATCATTGAAACCAACGCGACGCAATACGCCCGCGCCCATCATGAAAAAGATCTGAAAATCGTACGGCAGATCATCAGCGAACGTACGCCGGCCTATCTGAGCACCTTCGATCATGTCATGCGTCAGCGCAGCGGTCACCGCTTCAACATGATGATCATGAAACGAACGCAGCTGGACGCCTATTGCAGCTGGCTGTTTCCGATTCTGGAAGAGGCGGAGAAACGGATTGACACAACCCGTTATGACAAGTATAATCAGCGGGTCTATGGTTTTCTGGGAGAGAGGCTTCTGGACGTGTGGATTCAGCACAACGAAGTCCGCTTTCTCGAGCTTCCCTGGATCAGTCTGGAAAGTCAGCACTGGCCTTCCAAAATCAGCCGTTTTCTGATCCGCCACTTCCGGAAAACAAATGAGGAGATCAACACATGAACAACCGAATTCTGGCGGTTGTGGTCACCCACAACCGTTTTCCGCTGCTTGTCCGCTGTCTGAACGCGCTGCGCCATCAGACCTGCAGCGACTTTGACATCCTGGTCGTGGACAACGCCAGTACCGATGATACCCCGCAATGGCTCAGCAGCCAGAACGATCTGACAACTCTGCGGCTGAATAAGAATACCGGCGGCGCCGGCGGGTTTTCCGCCGGGGTCAGGGAGGCGGTGCAGCGCGGCTATCAGCGTATCTGGCTGATGGACGACGACACCTTCTGTCAGCCGGACACGCTGCAGCAGCTGAAAGAAGCGGACCATCTGCTGCAGGGGCAGTTCGGCTTTCTCAGCAGCGCCGTATTGTGGAAAGACGGCCGGGAATGCAAAATGAACCGTCAGAAAATCAAAAAGTCATTTTATACCGAAGTGCATCAGCTGCGCGAAGGGCTGATCCTGATCGATCAGGCGACTTTCGTCTCGCTGTATCTCAACGCTCAGGCGGTGATTGACTGGGGGCTGCCGATACGTCAGTATTTCATCTGGGGCGACGATATCGAATATACGCTGCGTCTTTCCTCTCATACCCCCTGCTATCTGTGCGGAAAAAGTCAGGTAGTCCACTGGATGGACAACAACTGTGGTTCCAGCATCGCGCTGGATCAGCCGCAGCGGCTGAACCGCTACCGCTACGCCTTCCGCAATGAAAACTGCACCTACCGCCGGCGCGGACTGAAGGGCTTTGCCTACTATCTGGCCAAATGCGGCCTGAATCTGTATCGGATTCTGCGCTTTGCGCCGGATCATCGCCTGTTGCGGAGTTCCATTCTTCTTGGCGGCATGATCCGGGGATTGTTTTTCAATCCCCCAATCGAACAGGTCCGCCCGCCCGTTTCAAAGGAGGAACCGTATGAATCAGCGTAATCTTCTGCGCAAGTACCGGCCGTTACTGGATCAGCTCGTGCTGCGCGATCTGAAAGTCAAATACCGCCGGTCCATTCTCGGCTATCTGTGGAGTTTGCTGAATCCGCTGCTGATGATGTGCGTCATGACCCTGGTATTTTCCTATGTCTTCCGTTCTTCGGTGGAAAACTATCCTGTCTATGTCATCATCGGGCAGACTTTCTGGAACTTCTTTTTTGAGTCCACCAACATGGCGATGTCTTCCATTCTCAACAACGGCGCTCTGATCCGCAAAGTCTACATCCCCAAACTGATCTTTCCGATCTCCCGGGTCGCTTCCAGCTTTGTCACGATGATCTTCTCGCTGGCCGCCATTCTGATCGTCATGATCTTTACCGGCGTACAGTTTACCCCGGCGCTGCTGATGCTGCCATTTGCGCTGCTGTGCCTGTTTCTGTTCTGTCTGGGCATCGGCATCGCGCTGTCGGCACTGGCGGTGTATTTCCGCGATATGATGCATCTGTATGGCGTACTGACGACGGCCTGGATGTATTTCACGCCGATTTTCTGGACCGTGGATATTCTGCCGGCCAACGTTCTGCCGCTGATTCAGCTGAATCCGCTGCTTCATTACATCAGCTATTTCCGTTCGCTGGTGCTGGAAGGAACCGTACCGCCCTTTTCGGAACATGTCATCTGCCTGGCGCTCAGTCTGATCGTACTGGCTGGCGGCATCGCGCTGTTCCGCCGCACTCAGAAAAACTTTATTCTTTATATTTAGGAGAACGTCATGGAACCGATAATTCAATGTGAAAACATCACGATGCGCTTCAACCTGTCCAAGGAACGGGTCGAAACGATCAAGGAATACTTCGTCCGGCTGATGACCGGCAAGCTGCATTTCGACGCCTTTGAAGCGCTGCGCAATGTCAGCCTGACCATTGAGAAAGGCGAGGCGGTCGCACTGATCGGCGCCAATGGCTGCGGCAAAAGCACGCTGCTGAAAATCATCTCCGGCATCTATACCCCCACTTTGGGAAAGCTGACTGTCAACGGTTCGATCGCTCCGCTGATCGAGCTGGGCGCCGGCTTTGACATGGATCTGACCGCCCGTGAAAACATCTTTCTTAACGGCGCGGTGCTGGGGTATGACAAACCGTTCATGCAGTCCCATTTCGATGAAATCATGGATTTTGCCGAGCTGTGGGACTTCATCGACGTCCCGGTCAAAAACTTTTCTTCCGGTATGATCGCGCGGCTGGGATTCGCAATCGCGACGATCGTACGGGCAGATATTCTGATCGTGGATGAAATTCTGGCCGTCGGCGACATCGCGTTTCAGCGCAAATGCCATCAGCGAATGGCAGACATGCTGAAAAGCGGCACCACCCTGATTCTGGTCTCCCACAACATGGAAGACGTCCAGCGCCTGTGTCAGAAAGTCGTCTGGCTGCAGGATGGTCAGGTTCGCCAGATCGGTCCGACCGCGGAAATCTGTCCGCTCTATATTGAAGCCATGAATGCCAAGGGGGAATCCGCATGAGTACCATTCAGATCATGATCGCCTGTCACAAACCGTCCATGCTGCCGGACAATCCGCTGTATCTGCCGGTCCAGGTCGGCGCGGCGCTGAAATCCGAACGACTGGCAGGGATGCAGCCGGATGATGAGGGAGAAAACATTTCGCGTAAAAATCCGCAGTATTGCGAGCTGACCGCCCAGTACTGGGGCTGGAAAAACCTGCAGGCCGATTATGTTGGTCTGTGTCACTACCGCCGTCTGTTCTATTTTGGCGATCAGACGTTCAAGCTGGATTTGCGCAATCAGATTGTCGGCGAAGTCATGACGCCCTACACGCTGCAGAAATACGGACTGAATGATGAAGCGGCCATGCGCCGGATCATTGAGGAAGCGGACGTCATTGTCGGCAATGACGAAAACGTTGCCGTGCTGGCTACTCCTTATGGTCCCCAGCCAACCGCCATGTGCCACTGGACCGCGCACAACCGGGCGCTGATCATGACCGATCACCTCAATGAGATGCTGAGCATTCTCAAGGAAAAATACCCGGAAAAATATCCGGCAGCGATGCGCCGTCTCAACAGCAAAACTTTCGTCGGATACAACTGCTTCGTCATGAAGCGTGAGATTTTCGAAGAGATGTGCGAATTTGAGTTCTCCATTCTGGAAGAGCTGGAACAACGCGTGGATCTCCGTCACTGCCACACTCAGATCTGCCGGATCTATGGCTTCATGGCCGAGATTCTGTTCAACATTTTCGTTGATGAGCTTCAGCATCGCCCGGGTCTACGAATCCGTCAGGTTCCTTTGATTTATTTCAACGATACGGAAAAGCCGCAGAACCTGACCGCCAGAAACGACAGCGAACCCATCGCCTTCATTCTCGATACGCCGCATGGCTATCTGTTCATGCCGGCGCTGGTTTCCTTTCTGAAGCACATGAATCCGATGCGCCGTTACGACATCACCCTTCTGCATGAGAACATCCGCAAAGGCTATATCGATAAGATCCGCGCCCTGTGCGCAAGCTATCCGAATGTCACGCTGCGCTTTGTCAATACGGAAGTGGAAATTCTGGGAGAAATGAAGGAAAAAACATCCCGGCTGGTCCGCTACGAACCGTTTTTACCATGGATTTTCAGCGGTGATGACCATCTGACCGTGTTCAGCTGGTACCTGTTGTTTCAGCCTGGCTTTGACGCGCTGTTTGATCTTCCGCAAAGCAAGCCGGTGCTGGCGTGCCGCGATGTGCTCTCCCAGGGCAAGATCAACGATATCTATCCGGACTACGATCAGTTTGTCGTCGAGGAGCTGAAGCTGAAAAACAAATACGATTATTTCGATGCCTCGGTCATGAAACTCGATCTGGCAGCGCTGCGGGCCATGAATCCGAAAGCCGTTTACGATCAGATCTGTTCTACGGATGTCAGGCTCAGCCGCTGGGACGCGCTGAATATGGTCTGGCAGTCTCAGGTGGAGTTCATGGATCTGAAGTTCAACGTTCAGCTGCCAAGCAACGACTACAAGCTATATGCCATGCCGTTTGCGCCGATGACGCTGTATCAGGCATGGCAGCGGGCACAGAAAGAAGGCTGCATCCTGCAGTTTGCCCCGGATGACCCATGGTATCCGATCGGCTCTGTTCTGGATGATCTGTACTGGCAATACGCCCGGGAAAGCGGCGTTTATGAAACTCTGCTGGCTCACATGATCGCCCGCCGCAGCGAACCGCCGGTGAAGCCGGGAAGACTGCGCCGGACTGCGGAAGCGATGTTCCCGAAGAATTCCCGGCAACGTGCCTGGATCACCCGGATTTTCCCGAAAAAATCCCGTCGCCGGGCAATGCTGAAAAAAATGATCGGGCTTCATGATCTGTAATCCTCTTTTCGCCCGATAATGGAAATCAAAGCCTGAAATGAACTTGTTCAACAACTGATTCCCGATTTCTTCAGGAATCAGTTTTTTTATTGGCAGAATCAGTTCAGCCTGCACATTTCTCTTCAGCTGGATCCGATCGATCAGAAAAGGCGGTGAAGCGGACGACATCCTGTCCGTTTTCACCGCCATTCCCCGCTTTCCATCCGTACTGGCCGTAACGGTCAGCGTTCATCGCCAAGGGCGATTTCAATCGGATGCGCATAGTCCCGATCTGTCACGATCATCGCGGTCTTTCTGGTGTTGTTGTAAACGACCGACCACTGCGTCGCACTGCGGGTCCCGGTCTTTTCGCTGATCTTATCCTGGCTGACCGCCTGCAACAGATCCATGGCCTGCTGCTCGCTCAGAATTCCTTCGTTTTCTTCCAGTGTCTGCTGCAGAATCGCATAGCGATCCTGTCCTGTACCAAACCCGTAGACATCCTCGCTGATCAGAAAATTGGTCAGCATCTGCTGTTGCTGCGGCTGTTTGCGGATAACACGCAGTTCATTGTCCACATATTCCACCACCGCGCTGTTGCCTTTTGCGTCCGCCATCTGGAAATGATAGGACGCGTTGGCGGACGCATGCATATCCATACTTTCCAGCATGGCGATCGCCTCGTCCACATCCGCCGCCTGATCCAGCAGCCAGCGCATGGCGGCTGTCGTCGTCATATCCAGTCCACCCTGATCCTGATGCGTCGGTTCCACATCCCGGATCAGCAGCACGCCAATCGAAAATCCCATCTCGTTCATCCCGTCCATCAGCACATACGGCGCTGCCAGACTGATGATCCCGGAAAGAAAGGAATCCGGCAGGTGCTCATCGTCATAGCCCAGAACGGAAATGTTGGCGATCGAAATCGACGCGTACCCATCCTGCGGGTCCGTCCTCACGATCATCCCCGGAATATCGTTCAGATCATAATTGCGGCCAAACAGCCACTCCCCCTCGGCCGTCCGGGCCTGGAACGTGCTGCAGCCAAAATCAGGTATATTGAACTGCAAAGGAATTCCCTTAAGCAGATGCCTGACAACGAAACTGACCAGTTCGCTGTCGCTGGATACTCCGCCAGACGCCACCAGTTCGCTCAATCCGTAATCCGCCGTCACATCGATCATCAGCATTCCTGCCTCATCTACCTGACGAATGGAACGAATCGTCTGAATTTCCCTGCCAAACAGCGCCATGACCGCAATAACGGCAGCTAAAATCAGTGCTGCCAGAACGATCACAAGGCGTTTTATCATCTTTTTCATGGTCTCCTCCTATTAGTTTGAAAATCAAACATTTCGGATTATACCATCTCCAGCGATCGTCGGCAAGT
>CAJFOC010000039.1 GCA_904395815.1 uncultured Holdemania sp. | reverse complement strand
TTTCCTGACTGCCCGGGGCAAGCGATTTTATGAGCGCTTGAAAGCCAACGACAACATTGCGTTTACTGCCATGAAAGGAGAAGACACGCTTTCCTGCGTGTCCATATCGGTTCAGGGCAAAGCAAAAGAAATCGGTTCGGACAAGCTGCCAGATTTGTTCGCCAAAAATCCTTATATGGCCAAAATTTATCCTGATGCACGCTCGTGCGGTGCTCTTACCGTCTTTCAGATCATCGAGGGAACCGGTGAACAATTTGATCTTTCCAAACAGCCGATAGAACGAGTTTCCTTTTCATTTGGCGGCGTCCAGGCAAAAAAAACAGGTTATGTCGTGACGGAGAAATGTATCGGTTGTCAACGGTGCTATGCCCATTGCCCGCAAAAATGCATTGACCTTACGCGTGTCCCTGTCGTGATTGAACAACATCATTGTCTGCATTGCGGGAATTGTTTTGAAATCTGCCCCGTGAGCGCTATTGAAAAACGATAGTCCTGCAACGGATCTATCGTTTCCACATTCATTCTTTTGTGAAAGTCCATCCTTCTTTCTGCATTTCCTGACGTGTCTGAACAAACGCCTCAACCACGGTATCCAGATCTTCCTCGCTGTGTGCCGCACTGACCTGAGTTCGAATGCGAGCCTTGCCTTTCGGCACGACCGGATAGGAGAAAGCAACAACATATACCCCTTTTTCCATCATGCGGCGGGCCATTTCAACGGCCGTTTTTTCATCATACAACATGATCGGAACGATTGGGTGGGTTCCTTCCACAATATCAAAGTGCTCATCCTGCAGCCGCTGGCGATAATGAGCTGTCAGCTTTGCCAAACGATCCCGCAGCGTCGTATCCGCGGCAAGCAGATCAAAAACCTGAAGCGAAGCGGAAACGATCGCCGGCGCCAGCGTGTTGGAAAACAGGTACGGCCGGCTGCGCTGCCGCAGCAATTCGACAATCTCGCGGCGGGCTGCGGTAAATCCTCCGGATGCGCCGCCCAGCGCTTTTCCCAACGTTCCGGTTATGATATCCACACGGCCCTCAACGCCGCAATGCTCCGCGGTTCCTCTTCCGGTTTTGCCGACAAATCCGGTGGCATGACTGTCGTCCACCATCACCAGCGCTCCGAATTCCTCTGCCAGGTCGCAGATGGAACGCAGATCGGCGATGATGCCGTCCATCGAAAACACGCCGTCGGTCGCAATCAGCTTGATCCGTGCGCCGTTTTGCGTGGCTTCCTGCAGTTTGGCGCGCAGATCCTGCATATCATTGTTTTTATAACGATAGCGCGCAGCCTTGCACAGACGGATTCCGTCAATGATGCTGGCATGATTCAGCTCATCGCTGATCACTGCATCCTGATCGGTCAGAATCGTTTCAAACAAGCCGCCGTTGGCGTCAAAACAGGAAGAATACAAAATCGTGTCTTCCATTCCCAGAAAACGGGAAATGTTCTGTTCCAGCTGCAGGTGCCGGTCCTGCGTACCGCAGATAAACCGCACCGAAGCCAGCCCGTAGCCTTTCTGACGAATGGCCTGACAGGCCGCCTCAATCAGCCGCGGATCGTTGCCCAGTCCCAGATAATTGTTGGCGCACAGATTGATCAGCTGCCGTCCCTGCTGCAGCTGCACATGCGCCGACTGAGGCGAAACGATGGCGCTTTCCGCCTTGTACAGTCCGGCGTTGCGAAGATTGTGAACCTCGTCGGCATACCATTGAAGTGCTTCCTGTTTATTCATGTTCTTCCTCCTGCTGCAGCGAAGTCCAGTCCAGAATGATTTTCCCGCTGTGTCCGGAATTCATCGCCGCAAATCCCTGTTCATAATCGCGAATGTCAAAATGATGCGTGATCACCGGATCGATATTCAGTCCGCTCTGCAGCATCGTGCTCATCTTATACCAGGTTTCCCACATCTTTCTTCCATAAATTCCCTTGATCGTCAAACCGTTAAAGATCACCGTTTCCCAATCAATCCGGGCGTCGGCTTTCTGTAATCCCAACAAGGCGATCTGACCGCCGTTTTTCATCCGTTCTACCATTTCGGCAAAACCGGACTGTGCGCCGCTCATTTCCAGGCCGACGTCGAAGCCCTCTTTCATTCCCAGCTGACGCATGACTTCCGGAAGTGACTGATGGCGGATATTCACCGTCCGGGTTGCGCCCATGCGCTCAGCCAGTTCAAGCCGGTAATCGTTGAGGTCGGTGACGACTACATGCCGCGCTCCGACATGCCGGCAAATGGCCGCTGCCATGCAGCCGATCGGTCCGGCGCCGGTAATCAGGACATCCTCTCCGACCAGATCAAACTGCAGCGCCGTATGCACCGCGTTGCCCAGCGGATCAAAACAGGACACCAGATCGTCGCTGATCGACGGATCGCAAACCCAGACATTGCGGGCAGGGATGACCAGAAACTGGGCAAACGCACCGTTGCGGTTCACGCCGACTCCCTGCGTATTCCGGCACAGGTGCGGCTGTCCGGCCAGACAGTTCCGGCAATGACCGCAGGTGATATGGCCTTCGCCGCTAACCCGCTGCCCGCAGAAAAGACCGTCCACATTGTCGCCGACTTCCACAATTTCACCGACATATTCATGTCCCGCTGTCAACCCGAGCGGGATCGTCTGCCTGGCCCAGTCGTTCCAGTTGTAGATATGAACATCCGTTCCGCAGATCGCAGTTTTGCGGATTCTGATTTTCACATCATTTTTGCCGCACTGAGGAACCGGAACCCGTTTCCAGCTCAGACCCGGCGCATCCTGGTCTTTGACCAGAGCCCACATCGTTTTTTCCATCGTTTCTCCTTCCTTAGCGATAGCGCTTTCATCTGTCTTCAGTGTGCCGGATTTTAAAGGAAAATGCAAGATCCTTTTCCTCTTTTTCTCATACCGACGCCAAAGCGAAAAAAAACCGCTATCGCAGGATAACGGCTATTCTTCTTCCAGACAGTGAATCAGCTCCAGAATCCGATTGAGATCCTCTGTTCCGCTGTACTGGATCACGATTTGTTTTTTATCAACCTTGACCCGGGTCTGCAGGCGGTTCTGCATGATTTCTTCCACATACAGAAGATTCGGGTCTTCCTTTTTTCTGACCGGTTTGGCCTTGGGCTTGTCATGCCGTTCCTTGACCCGTTTTTCCACTTCCCGCACTGACAGTCCTTCTTCCGCGATCTGCATGGCCAGATCGTAGGCTTCGCCTTCATCCTCAATGGTGACCAGCGGACGGACATGCCCCATGGACAGTTTGTTGTCGATGACCAGCTGCTGCACGGATTTGGGCAGCCGCAGCAATCGCATCGTATTGGTGATGTGTTCCCGGGATTTGCCGACACGCTGAGCAAGTTTTTCCTGCGTATAACCCAGCCGGTCGATCAGCCGCTGATAAGCCTGCGCTTCTTCAATCGCGTTCAGATCTTCCCGCTGAATGTTTTCCAGCAGTGAAATCTCCATCATCTGTTCCTCAGTGAACTCCATGACGATGGCCGGAATCGTTTTCAATCCCGCTTTTTTGCTGGCCCGTACCCGGCGTTCGCCGGCAATCAGCTCATACCCCTTGACCGAACGGCGGACAAGAATCGGGGTGAACACGCCGTGTTCGCGAATGGACTGCGCCAGCTCTTCAATTTTGCCGTCATCGAAAATTTTGCGCGGCTGATAAGGATTGGAACGGATTTCCGACAGTTTGATCTCGCTTTGCCGGCTGTCGTCGCCCTGCTGAATTTCCTCGATGACGTTGCTTAAATCCTCTCCAAAAATGGCTCCCAGCCCTTTTCCAAGACGGCTTTCATCTTTTTTCAATTGCCGCTCGCCTCCTTTTCATTGTAGGAAAGCAATTCTTTGGCCAATGACGCGTAAGCTTTGGCGCCTTCCGATTTGACATCGTACTCAAAAATGGTCTGACCGCGTGATGGCGCTTCGGACAGCTTGATGTTGCGCGGAATGTAAGCCTTGTACACGCGTTCCTTGAAGTAACGCCGAACCTCCTGCTGAACCTCAACGCTCAGCTTGGTGCGAGCGTCGAACATCGTCAGTAAGACCCCTTCGATCATCAGCCGGTTGTTGAACAGCCGCTGCACAAGACGAATCGTGGACAACAGCTGTGTCAGTCCTTCCAGCGCGTAATACTCGCACTGAACCGGAATGATCACCGAATCCGCCGCCGTCAGCGCGTTGGTGTTCAGTAATCCCAGTGAAGGCGGACAGTCGATGATGATGTAATCATAATCCTCCCGGACCGCGCTCAGCTTGTTTTTCAGCAGTTTCTCGCGGCCGTATTTGTATTCCACCATCTCCAGATCAGCGCCGGCCAGATCGATCGTTGCCGGCAGAATATGCAGCGGCGGAATGCTCAGCTTTTTGAGTGCTTCATGAACTTCCACATCGTTCATCAGCACATCGTAGACGCTTTTGGTAAAACTCTGGCGGCTGGCGCCGACGCCCTGGGTCGCGTTGCCCTGCGGGTCAAAATCCACCAGCAGCACTTTCTTGCCCAGATAGGCCAGTCCGGCGGAAAGGTTGATACTGGTCGTGGTTTTTCCGACGCCGCCTTTCTGATTGGCTATGGCAATGATCTTTCCCATCTCTTCACATCCTTTTATTTCGGGAATTTAATGATAATGCGGACATCGGTGTCGGTCTCCGCTTCCTCCGTATCCACCACGATGCCGGTGCGGCGTATCATTTCCACAGCCTGATACACGGTATTGACCGCAATTTTAACGTTGCGGGCAACGCCCCTGAACACCGGTTTCCTCGGTTCCGGTTTTTCCTTTTTCTCCTTCATCGTCTCAATCAGCTGTTCGGTCTGCCGGACATTCATCCCGCGGCGGACGATCTGATCATAGACTTCTTTCTGTTGGCCAGGGACCACTGACAGCAGCGCGCGGGCATGTCTTTCCGTGATCTGGCGTGAAGCTACCGCTTCCTGAATTTCCTGCGGCAGATTCAGCAGCCGGACTTTGTTGGCCACAGTCGACTGGGATTTGCCAACCCGCAGCGCCAGTTCTTCCTGAGTCATTCCGGAAGAGCGCATGATCTGCACATAAGCCTTGGCTTCTTCAATCGCGGTCAGGTTTTCCCGCTGGATATTTTCCACCAGCGCCAGTTCGGCCAGACGCTGCTCATCCGCGCTCATCACGTTGCATGGAACTTCGCTGTATCCTGCCAGAATGCAGGCCTTATAGCGGCGTTCCCCGGCAATGATTTCATAGCCTTCCTCATCCGGGCGTACCGTAATCGGCTGAATCAGTCCGTTTTCACGAATCGACTGGGCCAGCTCCATCAGCGCGTCCTGATTGAATTCCGTCCGCGGCTGATGCCGGTTAGGATGGATCTGTTCAATCGATATTTCCCGCACTTCTCTCATAAAAACACTCCTTTACAACGGATTCTTTTTTATCCTGACATAAGGGCGCGGATACTGCGGCGGCGTCTTTCTGATTTTGCGGTACATCAGATTGATTCGCTGCGATCCGTCGGACAGACTGACCTGCTGGACATCTTCAAGCCGGGCTCCCAGCGTATCGATCGCCTTTTGTGCCTGAGTCTTTTCCTGATGTCCGGCCGCTCCTTTCATCGCCACAAACAGCCCGCCCTGCCGTACCAGCGGCAGACACAGCTCAGCCAATACCGGCAAAGCGGCAACCGCGCGGGCGGTAACCAGATCAAATTCTTCCCGGTGCTGCCGCGCATAATCTTCCGCTCTTTGATTGACGATGTGAATGTGCTGCAACTGCAGAACAGAAGCCACTTCCTTCAAAAATGTGACCCGTTTGTTCAGCGGCTCCAGAATCGTAACTTCCAGCTGCGGCGCCATGATTTTCAGCGGAATGGACGGAAACCCCGCTCCTGCGCCTACATCACAGAGCTTCCCTTCCAGCGTCATCCCGAAAAACGGGATCAGGGAATCATAAAAATGTTTTTCCAGAACTTCCTCGAATTCCGTGATTGCAGTCAGATTCATTTTTTCATTCCAGCTTTTCAGCAAATCGGCGTACCGGTAAAAGCGGTCCAGCTGATCGGAACTCCATTGTACACCTTTTTTCCGGCATGCTTCAACAAATTCTTCAACCTTCATTCTGCAATCCTCCGCATCGCTTATTATAACAAACTTTGGCCGTTATGCCTATACGAACTTGACCTTGCCGGCCATGCCGAAAGGCTGCCCTGAAGCAGAAAAACCGCTCCGGATTATCACGCCGATTTCTGATTCGAACCGGCTGTTTTAATGCTGACGAAAAGACGGGAGAAAATCTTTTTCGCATTATAGAGCGAATCGTGCACGCTTCTTTTCTGATCAGCCGGATTTCTTATTTCCCGGGGAATATCCCACCGAGAAACAGAAAAAAAAAGATCGCCGCGATATCGGCATCGAAGCGATCTTTCTTCTTTCATTGCGTCATTGCAGCACAGTGGCCCACTGTCCTTTTTCCTGTCCTTCCCAGACAAGAATCTGTCCCATTCCCAGCTTGCCGTCTACCAGAATCGCATCGGAAGGACCCAGCAGATCTTCATGCGCGATCATCACGGTAAACTGATCCCGGCCTTTCTGAAGAATCCAGGCTTCCGCCTGTTTTTTCTCAAACGGACGATCTTGCCGGCTGACAAGAGAAACCGGAACGCTGACTGCAAAACACGGCTGTTTCTGACCACGGCGATTCAACGAGAAAATCGTCGTCATGGAAGCGAAACCCTTCTGATTCAGTTCCGTCACCAGCATGTTCGAAGGGGTGGTGGTATTGTAGTGCAGCGACAGCCGGGTCGGCGCCACCTCGCTATGCGCCCCCTCCGTCAGAATCAGAAGCTCATTCTGCGAATACTCCAGCTCCAGCTGCAGCGTATTGCCCCGAAGCGCAGCCTGTGCCTGCGGCGCGAAGTGCCAGCGCTGTACAATTTTGTGCTGATCCTGAGGGTTGGCCGCAATCTCATCATGAACAAGAATCAGATCTTCCCGCAGCCACAGCACTTTGCGGCTGACCACCGCGCTGCCCTGTTTCAGCTCCATATATCCCAGCGTCGTTCCCTGAGCCAGCTGAACCGAGCCGGCCTGACGCCATTGTGTGTTGATAGACCAGGAACGTTTGCGGTATCCCCAGGAACGCTTGCACAGAATGGAAGGCTGATCGTCCAGTTCGATGACATTGTGCGCCTGCGGTCCTTTGAATTCAAACCGTTCCGGCTTATCAACATAGGTCAGCCGGCCGCTGTCCCGGACGATGTCCTCGCCATAGGCGAACACATCCAGATGCAGCTTGTCTTCATGCGCATGACCGCCGCCATGAATGCCGTTGAAAAAATGCAGGTAGACTCCGTCGCTGCCGGCGGTACGCATCACGATGTGACCGCTGTCAGAAAACCACCGGCTGACTGATGGCATGGCCAGCGTGTCCAGCTGATCGTACTCCTCGGCTGCCTCCGCTCCCAGATCAAACAGGCAATCCCAGTCCCATTGCGGATACCCGGCTGCTTTGAACGCCGGATCCTGAAAACTCCAGGCGGCCTTGCTGATCAGATCGCGCACGTCAATATCGTCGCTGTCTCCCATGGCAACCTCGATGCCATCCGGCTTGCATGTCTGAATGCTGAATTCGATCATCCGGTGAATCTTGTCCGCAAAGCCTTCCGGCAAGGCGATGCCGTTGCGCTGTGCCAGAATCTTCACCTCCAGAAAGGCCTGAGCGACTTCATTGTGATACATCATCGACTGTTCCCAATGCGCGCCATCCGGATAGACCTGATGCTGCAGCTGCAGATCCAGCCGCCGCAGCGCTTCCTGAAGCATCGCCTCGCTTTGAGCGTGAGGCGGCATCAGCAGCGCCGAAGTAAACAGTCCATGATTTTCCAATACGCCCCAGTTGGAAATGATTTTGGTTGTATCCCAGGTGTTGAAAATGACTTTCTGCTGTTCGATCACCGAATCCTCGAACAAGCTGCAAAACGAATCGGTCAGTGCCGGGCTGTCGGCAAACAGACAGAACGCCTTGATCCAGAAATTCAGACGGATGCCCGTCTCCAGCGTACGGCAAGCCAGAGCACAGTCCGGATCCGTCAGGCTGATCTGACAAATCCAGCTTTTGCATTGCCGGACAAAAGCTTCGGCATACTTTTCATCGCCTGTCATCACATACGCCTGTCCCAGCGTAATCCAATAATGATGCCGGTTCAGCGCGTAAACCCACTCCGGATCATCCGCCGGCTGGTACAGCCACTGAATCTGATCCGGAAAGCTCACCGCCTCTTCGGTATATTCCATATCCCAGCGCAGATCGAACCGGAAGCTCTGACGACACGCGTCGTCCGCCCGTTCGATGATTCCGGCAATCTCCTCTTTCGAACAGGTCTGAAGAACTCTTTCCTTCAGCTTTTTCAGATCCTGGACGAAAAACCGTTTGTCCTGTTCAAAAAAATCTTTTTTTCTCATCTTCTGTTCCTCACCAATACCGATTCCAGTCCTTCAGAAAACGGGTCAGCGCTTCCATATAATAATAGTCACCCCAGCTGCAGCATTCATCCACACCCTCGTTGCGGCAGGTGTTGGTCGGCGTGCTGCGGTTGTAGGTGCCATGCAGCAACAGCCCGTTGCATCGGGAATCGTCCTTTACTTCATAATGATCCAGAAGCGATTTCATCATCTGGCGCGCCCAGCGGCTGTAATAGGCCGCCTTTTGCTGATCCAGCGTTCTGGCCGCTTCCAGAAAGGCGCAGATCACGATGGCTGCTGAAGAAGAATCGCGTGGTTCGCTGCTGCCGTCAGTAAAATCAAAATCCCAGAACGGAACAAGATCCTGCGGCAGATGACGCAGATAGTAATCGCTGATCTTTTCAAACAAAGTAAGAATCTTCGGATCCTGAGTGTATTGATAGCTGAGAATCGTTCCGTAAACTCCCCAGGCCTGTCCGCGTGCCCAGGCTGAACCATCCCGGTTGCCCTGATGCGTCACTCCGCGCAGCGGTTTGCCGCTGTGAGGATCAAAATAAAACGTATGAATTGTCGAATAATCTTCTCTTACGACACAGTTCATCGCAGTATGGATATGACGTTGCGCGATGTCGGCGTAGCGCGGATCGCCGCTGGTTTCGCTGGCCCAGTACAGCAGCGGCAGATTCAGAAGACAATCGATGATCAGCCGGTAATTTTCGGCAACCCCCATCTCACCCCAGGCCTGGATGAATTCTCCTTTTTCCTGAAACCGGGTGATCAGCTTATCCGCCGCCATCAGCGCCGCCCTGCGCGCCGTTTCATCGCCGGTCAGCTTCCAGCCGGCAACACACGACAGAGAATAGAGAAAACCGAGATCGTGATGATCAACCTGAATTCCCTGCGCGATGCGCCGTTCAAAATCTCTGACCTGAATCAGCGCCGCATTTTTGAACTGTTCGTTTTGGGTATGCTCATAAGCCAGCCAGATTTCTCCGGTCCAGAAACCGTTAGTCCAATCCGTGTTGGCAATCGGTTTGTATTGCAGATCGGTGCTGCAGGCAGACTGATATTGCGTTGTAAACTGCGGAAGATTACGCTGAACCCGGGCGCAGGCCCGATCCAGCGCTGCCCGGATTTCCTCATCCCGGGCTTCCGGAAGTTCAGAATACCATGCTTGATTCACGACAGAACCCTCCTTTTCTGTTCTGACTTGAGTTTATCATTGTTTTCTCTTATGATAAATGACGAAACAGAAGTTTTTTTGTCAAAATTCAAGATTTCAGGAGGTCTCATGAACGAGCTTCATCTTCGTTTTCGCTACGCCATCCGCCGCAACTGCGGGAAAGACTGGCAGGTCAAACGCCGTGTCATCGACTACTACAATCTTGTCTTCATTTTAGACGGGGAAGCGGCATACCGCGTCAACGATCAGCAACTGACCGTACGGAAAAATCAGGTGCTGATGATTCCCAGCGGCAGTCTGCGGGAAGCTCATCGTCAGTCCGGTTGTCCGCTGATCCTGCAATCGTTTGATTTTTTCTGCACCCCTTCGCTGCCGCCGTTTCCCGAACCGCTGCTGACGCTGGACAGCCTGAGCCGGTGGATGCCGCTGCTGAATGAGTTTCATCATCACTGGCTGCAGGAAGATGCGCTGTCCATGCTGCGCTGTCACGCCCTGTTTCTGCAGATTCTGGACGCGCTGTATCGGGTAGCCTGCACGAAGCAGGAAAACATTCATGTCCGGCAAATGAAACAGTTCATTGAATCGCATCTGAAACAGACGATCACGATGCCCGAACTGGCCCGCCATTGCGGACTGAACGCCGTCTATTGCGGAGCGCTGTTCAAAAAGGAAACCGGCATGAGCGTTTCCCAATACCGGCGGCAGCTGCAGATCCGCCTGGCCTGTCAGCTTTTGCGGGAACCGGACATCACGATCAGCGAGACAGCCTGGCAAGCCGGGTTCAATGACCTTTATTCCTTTTCCCGCTGCTTCAAACAGAAAATGGGCGTTTCTCCCCGTCAGTACCGGCAACAGCAAGGCACAGCGGAGCGTTTCTGAAAACAACATTGACCCGCATGGCAGATTCATTTCTTATGAATTCGAATTCAGAATGAACAGGGCGCAGCGATGAAGCTGCGCCTTTTCTGATTTTCCCGATAACGGTTTCCTCTTTTATTTTTCGGCGACATTTTCGCAAGAGTAAAAGTAAAACCGGACAACTTTACAGAAAATGAACAATCCTCGTCTCTCTCTCCGTTTATAATCAAATCAGATTCCCTCTGTCCGATACAGAGAATCGGATTCGACGTTTACCAGATCAGGAGGATGAGTATGGAACAGATCATTATTTACGGCAGCCGGTATGGCAGCACCCGCCGCTATGCGGAAAAACTGTCTGAACTGACCGGGATTCCGGCAACAGACTGTTCGCAGATTCCTGATCTCAGCGAAATAACCACCGTGATTTATCTGGGCGGGCTGTATGCCGGCGGAGTCCTGGGACTGAAATCAACGCTGCGCGCTGTCTGTTCCCCTGAGAAACGAAACTGGATCATCATTACTGTCGGGCTGGCAGACCCAAAAGATCCGCAGAATCAACAAACGCTGCGAACTTCCCTGAAGAAACAGCTTCCGCCAGCGCTGTTTCATCGGGCGGCGATCTTTCATCTGCGCGGCGCAATCGATTATGGACGGCTATGTCTTGGTCATCGGACGATGATGGCGCTGCTGTATCGTTCCATCCGTCATCTTCCGCTCCAGCAGCAATCCGCCGAAAACCGGGCGATGATCGAAACTTATGGCCGGCAGGTGGATTTCACCGATTTTCGTGCGCTGAAGCCAATTGCAGACCAAATCCAACAACATTCAACTTTCTGACCCCGCAAATAAGAAAGAACGATCTGAAATGATTAAAGCCAATCGTCCGATGGCCAGACGATCCGCAATCAAACGATTGCCCATGCTGATCATCGCCGCCTTTTTCCTGATCGCCGGCGGAATGATTTTTGAAGCGGCCTTGCAGGAAAAGCAAAGGCTGACCGGCATTACGAACGGGATCGTGATCGGTTACCGGCAGAAAACAGGAACGGCGGAAGAGAATTTTCAGCTTTTCTATGCCCCGATTGTCCGCTATGAAACCGAAGAGCTGGGGCTCTGTACGGCAACCGAAAATGTCTGGAGGACCCGCAAACCATTCCCGACAGGAACATCGGTGACAATCCGCTACAATCCCGCACAGCCGGAAAAAATCAGTCTTGACTTCAGCGTGCTGTCTGTCGGAATGCGGCTGGGACTGGTTCTTTTTCTGATCGGAGGCGCCCTGTGCCTGCTTTGGATGATCCTGCGGCTCACTCAGAAAAACAGCTGCGATGCGGCCGCAGTACAACGGAAACAGGCACAGGGCATTGCCTTGCTTATCACGGCGCTGATCCTCGCTGTATGGTGTCTGTTAGCGGGAATCCAGATCACGCTGACCGTTTTTGTACTGTTGGGGCTGGCGATGGGCGTCATTGAAATCAAAAAGCGACGAAAAACCGGCCGCCGGAATTGGTGATGCTTTCGCATCCTCTCTCTGGCTGCCGGCTTCGCCGTTTTTTTGATCATGATTCAAGTCAGAACTGCCGGATCATCTTCCTGTCCGTTTTTTCAGATTCCAGTAACGAGTTCCAAAAGAAACTAACGTTCCCATGTAAATGACAAACAGAATCAGAAACAACACCAGCAAAATCGGAGCATCTGCGCTGTCGCTGTGAGCCTGTTCCACAAGATTCGGCACAATCAGCAGCAGCAAAATAATCAATACCGGCAAATACCGTCCCGCAAACACCTGCCGCATCATCTCCAGCCGGGATTCATCATCACAGAAAATTTCCTCATCGTTTCGCATCGCTGCAACAGGCTTGCGAAAATAACTGTAACCTCCGAAATCCTGAATGGCTTCCCAGCCGCAATCCTGAAACAGCTGCACGTATTCATCTTTGTGCTGTAATCCTTCCTGATTGTAGTCGAGCTGGTAAACGACGTCTTCCGGTTCGCATTTGACAAAATGATACAATCCCGGCAGACTGACGTTAACGAATTTCCATCCCTCCTGATGACGTTTTCGAAGATATCGTTCTTCCTTTTCCCAATCTGCGATCGTGAAGATTCTCAGCTCCGTTTTCTTTTCTTTCATGTCAGCGTACCTCCGTCATATTCCGATATAATCGTTCGATTCGCTTCATTTCCAGTGACAGAATTTCTTTACCCAACGAGGTAATACGGTAGATTTTACGTTTTTCCTCCTCCCTGTCCAATGTGATCAGACCATCTTTTTCCATTTTGGACAGTGTCCCGTACATCGTACCGGGGCTCAGCCGGATTTCCCCGCCGGTCAGCTCTTCCACACTGCGGACGATCTGATATCCATGCGAAGGTTCTCTAAGACACAGCAGAATGTAAAAACTCGTTTCCGTCATGGGGACGTATACTTTGCGAAGGTGAGCGTCCAAGGGGATCCAGCTCCTTTCCGTTCCCTATTACGAACTTCGTTATATCGCAGTACGATATATTCTGAACTCACAATATCACTGCGTTCTTTCCCTGTCAACAGGACTTCCTGTTTTTTTACAAAAATATAAAAAAAGAAGACGCTTCTCTGATGAAGTGTCTTCTTCCGTCGATTTTACTGAGCGGCTTCTTCCAGGCAGGTTTTTACGCCGTTGATGACGGCATTGGAAGAAACGGTTGCGCCGGAAACCGTATCCACATCAGCAGAATTGGCTTCCACAATGCTGGCGGCAACCTGTTCCATCGCCACATCGCCCAACCCCGCCGTTTCCGAGTGCTCCGGCGTAGTTACCGCTGTGATTTTTCCGCCTTCAATCGCGACCTCTACCTTCACATCGCCATTGTTGCCGGATGTGGTCGCTGTGTATGTGCCATCCTTGTAAGCAGATCCGCTGTCACCGCCATCGCTGCTGCCGCAGGCCGTCAAAGACAGAGCTATCATGCCGGCCAGTGCCAGTACTGCAAGTTTTTTCATGTTGTTCTCCTTCCCAGAATCTCGATAATTATCGATGGCACAATCATATCAACTCCCTTTGGGAATGTCAATGTTCGTGCCTGTTCTTCAAAAACAGCTAGGCTTGCTTTCCTGTTGCTTATGGCCGCCCCATCAGTTCGATCAGATTCTGCAGCTCCTGCGATACCTGCTGAGCATTCTCCTCAGAGGGATGAAACAGCGAATTGTAGCTGAATACCGCATAGCCCCGTACCGCGTCATCCTGCTGAATCTGGTCAATCTGACGGCTGAGAATATCGCTGTTCTGCTGCCACTCGTAACGTCCCTGTTTCGCGTAGTGATCTTCGGTGTTGATCTTATAGGCCGCCAGACCAACGATCAGTTCCGTACCCGTGTCCTGCACAAGCTCTTTCCATTGGTTCAGACAATCGTCAAAAGGCAGCGTCCCATGTTCATACCCGAAATAAATCTGAGGCGCCAGGTAATCGACATACCCTTCGTTCTGCGCCCATTCTCGGACATCACCATAAATGCTCTGAACAGCATATTCCATATTGCCTGCCGGACTGATGCCGACCCGCAGCGTGGGATTCTGCTCTTTCACCGCGCTGTAGATCGCTTTGACCATCTGATTGACATTGTCCTTACGCCATTGCGACAACGTCATGGATCCGCCTTCCTGCAAATACTGCTGATAGGCGGTCGCGTCAAAGTCTTCCGATACCCCTTCCGGATAAAAATAATCGTCCATATGCAGACCGTCGATCTTGTAGCCGCCGGCCAGTTCCCGGGCAACCGAGGCAATCAGTTCTCTGACTTGCGGATAGGCCGGATTGAGATACCAGCGATCGTTCACATTGACAATCCATGTTCCCCGGATTTCCGGATCCCGCAGCCATTGTCCGATAACGCAGTCGGCAGGAATGTCTTCCAGCTGATCGCTTCGGAAAGAACGCAGCGGATTGATCCAGGCTTCAATCTGAAAACCGGCTCGGTCCGCTTCTTCCGCCATGATCGCCAGCGGATCAAAACCGGGATCCTGCCCCAGAGTCCCGGCGGCATAGGATGACCAGGGATAAAAATCAGAACGGTAGAAGGCATCGGTAAACGCGGAAGCGTGAACATAAACCGTATTGAAATTCAGCGTTTTCAGATTCTCAAACATCGTCTGCACTTCTGTTCGAAATGAAGATTCATCGCGGCCATTGAGCATGGATGAATATTCGATGTACGAGACCCAGACCGCTCTGACTTCCTCAGGCATCGTTTCAGAGCGATTCATCCCCTGACAGCCGATCACGATCAGCAGCACAACAAACAGGACAAGCAGCCAGCGTTTCAGTTTCATAACCGATCCTCCCCGTCCTCACCTTATTCTCATCATACCGGTTTTATTCCGGTTTGACTGTTGATCCGGTAATGAATTCACTGTGCGGGAGCGTTTCAATCCATTGACAGAACGCTCTCCATTCCGGAAGCCGGTGATGACGGCGCTGCAGATAAATGGTCTTCAGCTGCCGGTAGTTGGTTGTCATGCGGGCTGTCAGACGGAAGCCGCACGGGTTGGAATACAGAATCTGCAGGTACTGCTCATCCAGACGGGCCTGCAGCTGTTTTTTTTCTTCCGGCGATTCGGTCTGTTTCAGCTGATCCTGCAGACGGTGATATTCGGCAACTTTTTCCTTCATGATTGCGACCATCCGCGGATCGACATATTCGATATAGGCGCTGTCCAGATCGAAACGGGTGATCCGATGCATCGTGGACTGGCTGGAAACAAAATCAAGAAAATGATACCGTTCCGCTTCCACCCAGGCTTTGTTGCTGAAAGTCAGATCAAACTGCACGATAATGCCGTTCATGAAATTGTCATGGCCTTCTCCCTGCCGGCTGGTCGCCAGACGGAGCACGGTTGGCGTGATTTCCTCACTGGTGAGGGAGAGATCGGTCGCCATCGGATATTTGCTTCCGCGAACACTTTCGCTCAGTCCGTATACATGGACCCGGGATACAACTTCTTCTGGTTTTATCGTCATGATTTTCTTTCCTTTCTGTGCTGTTGTTCAAGATAGACGGCCAGCACCGCAATGTCTGCCGGCGATACGCCGGAAATCCGCGATGCCTGGCCGAGAGTATGCGGCCGGATCTCACTCAGCTTCTGCTGCCCTTCCAGCGACAGATGTTCAACCTGACTGTAATCCAGCTTTTCTGGAAGAACAAGATGGTCCATCTGCATCATTTTTTCCGCTTCCTTGCGGGCTTTGAGGATATAGCCTTCATATTTCACCTCGATGTTGACCTGCGAGGCGATGTCCGGTTCGGTTTTCATTTTCAAAAGAGAACACAGCTCGCCGGCAGTCAGATGCGGGCGGCGCAGCAGATCTTCCGCGCTGATTCCCTCACTTAACGGTTCATAACCGTACTGACGCAGAAAGTCGTCAATCCCGCTTTTCGGCGTCAGCCGTGTCTGCCGCAAGGTCATCCGGAGCTGATCGATCTGTTCTCGGCGCTGGCAGGCTTTCTGCCAGCGGGATTCGCTGATCGTACCGATCTGATATCCATAGTGCATCAGCCGCTGATCTGCATTATCATGACGCAACAGCAACCGGTATTCGGCACGGGAAGTCAGCAGCCGGTAAGGTTCCCGGGTTCCTTTGGTTACCAGATCATCGATCATGACGCCGATGTACGCTTCGTCCCGACGCAATACCAGCGGCTTTTTTTCTCGCAGCTTGAGGACCGCGTTGATGCCGGCCATCAGTCCCTGCCCCGCCGCTTCCTCATAGCCTGAAGTTCCGTTGATCTGTCCTGCCGTATACAGATTCTTCACGTGTTTGGTTTCCAGCGTTGGCAAAAGCTGCAGCGGATCGATGGCGTCATACTCAATCGCATAGGCATATTTTTCAATGACGGCCTGCTGCAGTCCGGGCAGAGAATGCACCATCTGTTCCTGGATTTCTCTGGGCAAAGAGGTGGAAAATCCCTGGATGTACGTCGTATCCAGAAACCGCGATTCCGGTTCCAGAAAAATCTGATGCCGGGGCTTATCGGCAAAGCGCACAATCTTGTCTTCAATCGACGGACAATAACGGGGACCGACTCCTTTGACAACTCCGGAATACATGCTGGAACGATGCAGGTTGGCACGGATCAGTTCGTGAGTCTGTTCCGTCGTATAAGTCAGATAACAGAGTTTCTGTTCTTCAAAAGGCAGAATCCGATGGGTTGTCGTAGAAAAGCTGACAAAATCCGGTGTTCCCGGCTGCGGCGTTGTCTGAGAAAAATCAATGGTTTCCGTTCGGACTCGCGGCGGCGTCCCGGTTTTCAAACGGAACAGCCGGAATCCGGCAGCCTGCAGAGAACCGGACAAATCCGAAGTGGTTGGTTCACCATCCGGTCCGCTGGCAATGACTTCGTCACTGATCATCACCGAAGAAGCCATGTAAGTCCCGGTCGTCAGAATGACAGCCCGGGATTCGATCCTTCGCCCGTCTTTCAATACAATTCCACCAGCATGACCATCCTGGATGATCAGCTGGCTGGCAATCCCGGTGATGACGGTCAGATTTTCCTGCTGCCGGATCACTTCCTGCATTTTCTGCATATAAGCGATTTTATCAGACTGAACCCGGAGCGACTGAACCCCCGGGCCTTTGGTCGTATTCAGCATTTTGAACTGCAAAGCGGTCTGATCCGCTGTGATTCCCATCTGTCCGCCCAGCGCGTCGATTTCACGCACGACAATCCCCTTGGCAGGACCGCCTACCGAGGGATTGCAGGGCATTTTTCCTATGTTTTCCCAGCTGAGCGTAATCAGCGCCGTCTGACATCCCATTCTCGCGGCAATCAGCGCCGCTTCAATTCCGGCATGCCCGCCGCCGACCACTACGATTTCGAACATGGCCATCATCCTTTCTCATCGCTGATTCAGCGATTTCAGTAAGTCGAGAACTTCTTTGGGAAGTTCTTCCTCTGCCGCTGCTTCAAAAATCACCGGAATGTGGTAATCACTCCACCGTCGGAATTCTGACTGGAGCATCAGACAATGTCCTATCAGATACTGAAGCTTACGGCTGAAGTCTTTGGAATTATAAAGGAAAGGAACAATAATTTCAATCCTGTCGCCTGTATAACAATACAGATCTGTCCGGCTGCCTTTGATCAGTTCAAAAATCTTTTTTTCTTCCGCTTTCTTCTCAATCATCTGCCGGGAAATACGGCGCAGCCTTTTTTTCTCACTTTCCGTATAGAAAGAATCTTCCGCCTTCTGCATAGCCTGAGCCAGCTGATGTTTAATCTGTTCTTCTTCCAGTGCTTTCTGATGATCCGGCGTGTTGCTCATGGCTGCCATCCAGATATCCATTCCTGTTTCCCTGGCTTTGTTCAGCACCTTGGAAGTCGCCTGCGGATCTTCCTTATCAAGATAAATATAACTCTCAACTTTATTGGAGAGCTGGACCCCGATTTCACTGAGATAAATAGGAGTCTGAAAAAATACGACGTCTTTCAAATAGAGGCAATTCATCTGGCGCGGCATCTTTTTGTTTTTGGAAACTTTAACAATGGCGTCATGCAGTTCTTCTTCCGTTGCGTATCCGTTTTCTGTTCCATACACATTCCACATCTGCCGGAAAGTCAGTGTATGCGCTTTCTGAAATCGTCCGTAACCGACGATTCCCTTTTCACGAAAACGTCCCCGTTCGCTGCCTTTGGCAAGAAAAAAAAGCAGATCTCCCGGGACAAAATCTGTAAATTTTTTGGAATTGCTGGGACGCCAGAAATTCATTGTCCGATTTCCATTCAGGCGATGGAATTCAATCATGTTGCCATCTGTGATGTAGGCGATGGATGCCATGACAAATCACCTCACTTTAACTTATTTTATCATTCTTTTTACTGCTTGAAAATAAGCATTTCCCGCATGTCAAAATGCAGGGGAATACCCTGCTAAATTCAATTATTTTTGCAAAGGATGAGTGAGATTCTGTCACGATCCGTCTGAATACGAAATCAGTAAAATTCAGCACTGCGATAAAGAAAGAATTCTTTTTTGTTATCGTCTTCAGGCCGCTGATCGAGGTTGATGATCGGGATTACGATTCTTGAAGAGGGACAAACAATTCAATCTGTTGGATTATCTGGTTTCCTCTGTCTTTCTTTTTCCTACTGGAATCCAGATTTCACTGTAAGCATCATCCGGGTTTTCTTTATTCCTTAAATTTAAATGAGAAAGAGAGCGATTGTGCCAATTCATCATCTGAGGTTGGCAGCCATTCAGAATAGATTCTGGCCATGGTATTCTGCAAAGTGAACGGAAAAGGCCCTTCATTGGGAAAAACCGCCCAGGATTGCGCCTGCATGGCAAGTGGATCCAGATTCTGATTATTCGTCTTTTCAGTCGTTAACACCCCGATGAGATGAGTTAATTCCCCGGCTTCATCCAGAAATTGGCTATCTGATTTTTATTGACATTGACGATTTCATAAAGTTCGATATTTTGCAATCGATGCATTTCTTCTTTCTTCTTCGGTGTTATGCTCTTCGCCCATTCCACAATTGCATTATTCACGCCTTCAAATTGAAGCGGTACTCGCCTGCTGACGCTGACAAACATAAAAGCCGATTTTTCAACTATTGTTACTTTCATTGAGTTCCTCTTGTGTCATTCATGTTGATCGAAGAAAAACGAGTTCAGTACAAAAACCAAACCCGTTATTCAAAAATCAGGATACTTCTCTGTGCCGCTTCAGAATCAGAAAATACCGTAGGAAATTCCTTTTTCATTCACTCCCATATGGAGAGCTGCCGGATCCTTAGGCAATCCCGGCATCGTCATGATATTGCCTGTCAGCACAACGACAAACCCCGCTCCGGCAGAAATTCTCAGCTCGCTGACATGGATATCGAAGTTTTCCGGACGGCCTACGACTTTACCGTCATCCGACAGAGAATTAGGAGTTTTGGCCATGCAGACTGGCAGATGATCCCATCCGGCATCCTTGAATTCCTGCAGCTGTGCCTGCGCCTTTTCGCTGTAAATGACTGAACGGCCGCCATAAATTTTCCGGACAATGGTTTCAATCTTGTTCTCCAGCGATTCATTCAGATCATACAGCGGCGTAAAATGAGATTCCTGCTCACACAGCCGGACAACTTCCTGAGCCAGATCAACAGCTCCGGCGCCGCCGTTCGCCCAGGCATCGGACAGCACCACCGGATGGTGATTCTGTCTGCACCACTGCAGAACAGCATTCACCTCATTGTGTGTATCTGAACTGAATTTATTGATGGCGACAACATATGGAACACGGAACAGCTGAATCGATTCAATATGCTTCTGCAGGTTGGCGATTCCTCGCATCACAGCATCCACGTTTTCTTCTTTCAGCTGATCCGCAGCGACGCCGCCATGCATTTTCAGCGCTCTGACCGTAGCTACGATCACCACCGCATTCGGTTTCAGATCTCCCATCCGGCATTTGATATCAAAGAATTTTTCAGCACCCAAATCTGCGCCAAATCCAGCCTCAGTGACAACATAATCCGAAAGTTTCAACGCCATGCGCGTAGCGATCAGACTGTTGCATCCATGCGCAATGTTGGCAAACGGACCGCCATGAATGAATACCGGCGTTTTTTCCAGCGTCTGAACCAAATTGGGTTTCATGGCTTCTTTCATAACCAGCGTCACTGCGCCTTCCACTTTCAGATCTCCTACCGTAACCGGTTTTCCATCGAAGGTATAGGCAACCACTGCCCGGCTGACTTTCTGTTTGAAATCCTGCAGGTCTTTGGAAAGACAGAGAATCGCCATGATTTCCGTCGCTACCGTGATGATGAAACCATCTTTTCTTTCAACACCATTGGTCTTTTTATCCTGAGCAATCGTAATGCTGCGCAGCGTTCTGTCATTCATGTCCATGCATCGTTTCCAGACTACCCGTTCAGGATCGATGTTCAGTTCATTTCCCTGATAAATATGATTATCCAGAACTGCGCTGATCAGATTGTTGGCTGTCGTGATGGCATGCATGTCTCCGGTAAAATGAAGATTGATTTCTTCCATTGGAACAACCTGAGCGTAACCGCCGCCGGTTGCGCCTCCCTTCAGACCAAAAACAGGTCCCAGTGACGGTTCACGCAGACATCCGATCACCATTTTATTGCACATGGCAAGACCATCCACCAGTCCAATCGTTGTCGTCGATTTTCCTTCTCCAGCCTTGGTCGGGTTGATGGCAGTAACCAGAATCAGTTTTCCGTTTTTGTTCTCTGAAATTTTATCCATGATTTTCAGATCGATTTTGGCCTTTGTTTTTCCGTAAAGTTCAAGAAAATCAGGATCGATTTTTGCTTTGCGTGCGATTTTTTCGATGTTGTCTATGGTGTTTTCCTGAGCAATTTCCAAATCTGTTTTCATACTATCCCTCTTCTCTCTATTGAATTTTCTTTCTTCCCTCAAAGGCTTTGATCAGTGTCAGCTCATCTGCATAGTCCAGATGTCCTCCCATCGGCAGTCCATGAGCAATTCGGGTGACAAGCACTCCCTTTCCTGACAGCAGCTTATCCAGATAAAGCGCAGTGGTTTCGCCTTCCACTGTCGCGTTGGTGGCAATAATCACTTCTTCTGTCTCCGGAGTGATTCGCTGGATCAGCGACTCAATGTTGATGTCCTCCGGCATAATCCCCTTCGACGTTGAAATCAGTCCGTTGAGTACGTGATAAACGCCCTTGTATTCCTGGGTTTTCTCCATTGCAAGAATATCTTTCGGCGATTGAACAACGCAGATCATCTGATGATTGCGCTGCGCATCGCGGCAAATAGGACATTCTTCGGTATCGCTGATATTTCCGCAGGTCTGACAATGTCTGATGTTTTCCTTGCATTCCAGCAGCGTCTTTGCAAACAGCTTTACCTGTTCCTGCGGAGCTTCCAGCATCGTGAAAGCATATCGTTCCGCTGTTTTTGCTCCAACCCCAGGCAATAACTGAAAGCATTCGATCAGCTTTTCAAAAGTTTTGGGATACATCATTCTCAGAAGACGCCTGGCATTTTTACGCCCTGAGTGATCTTATTCATCGTTTCCTGCTTATCTTTCAATGCCGCTGCCAACGCTGCGTTGATCGATAACAGAATTGAATCTTCCAGCAGTTCTTTGGACTCTGGATTCATCAGTTCTTCGCTGATCGTGATCGACTGAACTTCAAATTTTCCGGTTAATGTAATTTTGACCGCCTCTCCTCCGGCCGTCGCAGTATACTCGCGGGTTTCCAGTTCCTTTTCTGTTTTGGCGATCTGATTTTGCATTTGCTGTGCCTGTTTTAACAGATGCTGAATATTCATGATTGTTCTTCCTCCTCCATAATTTTCACATTTTCAGTTCCAAACAAGTTATACAGTTTTGTCAGTATTTCATTCTGTTCATTCTGCGGCTGTGTCTGAGCTTCCACCGGCTCTGAAGCAACTTCCGCCAGTACCACCGGCTGAGGCAGCGTATTTTGTTTTGCACGGATTCTGAAGTTATCAGTCACGGCCTTGAACTGTTCCTGTGTGATGGCAAAAAGATGTTTCTTCAGTTTCAGATTTTCTATAAGAAAATGGATCAGTTCTGATTGTAAACCCGGATCGTTGATCTGATTAGCCAGAGCCTGATATCCTACGCAAAGCAGAATGAATCGTTCTCCGCTTGCTACAATTCGCCCATTTCTCAGCAGATTGGCTATCTTAGCGCAGTTCAGATCCAGATCATGACATTTCCCTTCGATCAGTTTCCAGATTTCCTCATCTTTCTTGCGTGTTTCTTTGTCCGCACTGACAAGAAGCTGAAGAATAAATTCTGAATTCAGAGGTTTGATTTCTGTTTCCTGAATTTGTTCCTCGACAGGTTCTGAAATTTCCGTTATCGCTTTTTCCTCTTCCACAAGAGTTTCATGACCTTCATCCGCGTTGTTCTTTGCTGCCGGTTCTATTTCTCTGGCAGACTGATCAGATATCTGAGGTTTCAGTGAATAGGATGAGACTTCTTCCCTTTCCGCCATCATCTTCAGCGCAGCAACCTCAAAATAAGAGGCGGCGTCGCTGGCATTGCGATATTTTTCCATTGTTTCCATCAGAATATCGATCATTGCCAGCAATTCACGGGAACTTCTCCCTTCCAAAAGCCGCAGCGCTTCGTCCTCCGTCAGCTGATTCAGCAAAGTTGAATCCTGAGTATAAGCGAGAATGACACATTCCTTCAGTACTTCAATGAGATCTGAGGTCAGACGCTTGATATCGATACCCTTTTCACTTAATATTCTGATTTTATCCAGCAATGGCTGAGCCTGGCGATGAAATATCCACATCAGCAATTCTATTTTTTCACTGATCGTCGTCATCCCGTAAATTTCATTTACATCAGCGGCGGTAATATTATCCTGAGCATAGGCAATGCACTGATCCACAATACTCAGGGCATCCCGCATTCCTCCATCAGCCAGCTGCGCTATCAGCCGCAATGCTTCATCATCACAGCTGATTTTTTCCTGTTCAAGAATCTTTCGGATTCTGCCAATCATTTCTGACTGACTGACTTTGGAAAAATCATAGCGCTGGCAACGGGAAATGATTGTAGGCAGCACTTTCTGAGGCTCCGTTGTCGCCAGAATGAAAATGACATGGGAAGGCGGTTCCTCAAGCGTTTTCAGCAGCGCGTTGAACGCTCCGGTGGAAAGCATGTGAACCTCGTCAATAATATAGACTTTATACCTTCCCTGCAGAGGAGAATATTTTACTTTCTCAATCAGGTCTCTGATCTCATCAACACCATTGTTGGATGCGGCGTCGATTTCAACGATATCCGGATGATTTCCTTCCTGAATAGCCAGACAGCTTTCACATTGATTGCATGGCGCGTGCTCATGATCAGAACAGTTTACCGCTTTGGCCAACAATTTCGCAATGCTGGTCTTTCCTGTACCTCTGGGCCCGCAAAAAAGATAGGCATGGGCTATTTTATTTTGTTTTACCGCGTTTTTCAGCGTGGTTACGATATGCTGCTGACCTACGACTTCTTCAAAGGAGGATGGCCGATAGGTTCTGTATAAAGCTTTATAGCTCATATTTTTTCCTCCTTACTGACCTGTTTATTATATCAAAATTCATAAGGGGTTGGAATGGATGGACGTCTTTTTTCATTCGAACTCCTTTTTGTTCTCTTTTCTTTTTTCCCGTTTTTTCCTGAAGAATTCTTTCAGCAGCTGAGCGCATTCCTCTTCCAGAACCCCACCGCTGACTAACGGATAATGATTGAATCCTGGAATCTGATAAAGATTAAAACAGCTTCCTGTGCTTCCTCCCTTGGGATCATAGGCGCCGAAAATGACTTTTCTGATTCTCGACTGAAGAATAGCTCCGGCACACATCGGACATGGTTCCAGCGTTACATACAGATCACAGTTTTCCAGTCGCCAGCTTTTCATTTTTCTACAAGCCTTGTTGATAGCTTCAATTTCCGCATGAGCCAGCGAAAGCTGTTTTTTTTCGCGCAGATTATGTCCTCGGGCAATAATCTTATTCTCCAAAACAATGATGGCTCCTATCGGAACTTCCTCTTTCTGTTCCGCCTTCTGAGCTTCTCTGATCGCCTGCCGCATAAAATATTCTTCATCTCTGATCATGGTATCCCTCTTATTCTGATTTATTCTGAGAATATAAAAAGGGTACACACAAACAGAGATTCTTATGGCTGCTACCTTCCGGTCCTGACCAGTTTCAAATATGTTTGTTGTACCGTTTATTATTATACCCAATGCGTCTCTTTTACGCAAGCTGTCGTACCATTTTTTATTGATTATATAGACAAAAATCTTCTTATGAGTCTTTCTAAATGTTTAAAAGAAGAAATATTTGAAAGTGGCTTAAATAAAGGCTTTTTTGCATATTTCTATTTATCGATTTATATCTCCGCATAAGTTGGTTTTGTAAAGTTGGGCACCATTTTAGCACCACAAACAAGTCATTAGATACAAGCACAGGGCGATATCACCATAAGAACAAAGACAGTTTAGAATCGCTCTTGTATATACGCTGTTATGTTACGCAATAGAGATTCAATAAGCCTTGCAAATAAAAGACATTGAAGGCACTAAACTGGTATGGAAAGTATTTATGTGTCTTTCCTCAAAATGCACTTTAACTGCGTAGTATTTCAAGGGGAAATGCTATCCGTTTACTTATCCATTCCTTTGTTAAAAGTTCCGTAGCAAGCATAGGAAAGGGGTACCCTTTCCGTAAAATGCGCCGCATTTTCTCTTGTTGGGAAAATCCCAAACCCTTTTGTGTTCTCTCACTCAATATCCCGTCCGAAAAGCGGCTTTTGTTGCACTTTGTCCCTCACTATATACAACACCGCACTTTGCGATTTTGCCAAAGTTTTGAGAAAGTTTTTGAAAAAACTTCAGAAAAGCCTATTCAAAACACTCCACAGAATGTTCCTAAATCTATTGACATTCATTGAGTTTTTATATATAATTATTGTTATATAACATCAATATTTTTTTGAAAGGAAAGTACTTATGCCACCAAAAGTAAAAGTAACAAAAGATATGGTTATTGACGCTGCTTTTGAGATAGCCCGT